>JAFGSQ010000059.1 GCA_016934535.1 candidate division WOR-3 bacterium | reverse complement strand
TAAATTTAGTTGCAGCCCTTGAGCGTCTGTCCTGTCTATTGTCAGTCCAGTCGCCCCCCAGCTCCCGTCTATGCTCTCCTGCCAGCCCCAAGAAACGCCGGCGAGAATGAAGCTAAGACAGAAAAAAACTGAAAGAGTTCTTTTCACTCTGCCTCCTTTTTTTGAAACACTTCTAAATCAAGCACAATTTAGAATTACTATTTTTAAATATAGTAAATAAAATGTCAATAATAAGTTTAAAGGGTCTTGCATTTTCTCTTTTAAAACACAAAAAAACATTTCACTCCACTGTGACGCTTTTTGCGAGGTTGCGAGGTTGATCTATGCTGCAACCTCTTTCAACAGCTATGTAGTAAGCCAAAATCTGCATAGGCAAAACAGTTAATAGAGGGTACAGAGAATCCATTGTCGCGGGAACGTATATGACATGATCCGCGTTTTTTTTGACTTCATTGTCCCCTTCCGTCGCAATTGCAATTATTTTGCCTTTTCTCGCTTTTACCTCTTCAATATTTCCTAAAACCTTCGTGTAAACAGAGTCTTTAATCGCCACCACGACCACAGGCATCTCTTTGTCAATAAGGGCAATTGGTCCGTGTTTCATTTCCGCCGCGGGATAACCTTCTGCATGAACGTAACTTATCTCTTTGAGCTTGAGCGCTCCCTCAAGAGCGACAGGGTAGTTGAAACCTCTTCCAAGGTAGAGAAAATTGTTTCGATCAGAATATTTTTTTGCTATGTCTTTGATGTATTCCGAATTTTGGAGAACAGAATTAATTTTTTCCGGAATCGCTTCTATGTTTTCGACGTATATTTTGCCTTCTTCATAGGACATGTTTTTCATTCTGCCGATCAAAATGCTGATGAGGTTCAGGACCATGACCTGAGCTGAAAAAGCTTTTGTCGAAGCCACGCCTATTTCCGGTCCGGCGTGTATATAGACGCCGCCCTCGCTTTCTCTGGCGATGGTGCTCCCGACAACATTGCAGATTCCAAGGCAAATAGACCCTTTTCTCGAGGCTTCTCTCATGGCCGCCAAAGTATCTGCCGTCTCTCCGCTTTGGCTGATGGCGAAAGAAATGCTGTTTTTTCTCACCACCGGATTTTTATACCTGAATTCACTTGCGTATTCAGCGTAAACTGATATTCCAGCATTTTTTTCAATTACATAACTTCCTATAAGACCGGCGTAGTATGACGTTCCGCATCCGAGAATAATAATGCTGTCCGTGTTTTGAAGTTGTTTTCTATGTCTGTCGAGCCCGTCTAATCTTGTGGTCCCGTTTTCACTGTCAATTCTACCCCTGATTGAATCTCCTATTACCTGGGGCTGTTCATAAATCTCTTTCAGCATGAAATGGTCAAAACCCCCCTTTTCAATTTTTCTGATATCCGTCTCAATTATCTGAAGTTTAGGGGTCACCTTGACCTTATCTATTGTTTCTATCGTGTATTCGTCCCTGTGTATTTCAGCGATTTCTTTGTCATCGAGATAGACGACTTTTTTGGTGTGGTCTACTATCGCCGCCGTGTCCGAAGCTACGAGCATTCCTTTTTTTGAATGACCTATGGCGAGAGGACTCCCAAGTCTGGCTATGACTATTTTGTCTGGTTCTTCAGAAGATATTACCGCTATACCGTATGTTCCTTCCGCTTCCTGCAGAGATTGACGGACAGCCTCGAAAAGGCTCCCTTCGTAAAATTCTTCTATCAAGTGTGCGAGAACTTCCGTGTCTGTCACTGTTTTGAAAACATGCCCTCTGTCCATAAGTATTTTTTTTAAAGCCGAATAATTCTCAATTATTCCGTTGTGTACGACGGCAATTTTATTTTTACAATCTGTATGAGGATGAGCGTTTATCTGGTTTGGTTCTCCGTGTGTCGCCCACCTAGTGTGGGCTATTCCGATTTTTGTCTGCGGCTTCCAGTTTGCCAAATCCTTCTCGAGATCTTTGACTTTTCCCGCGCGTTTTTCAATCGATATAATACCGTCTTTTCCAATGACGGCTATACCCGCCGAATCGTAACCTCTGTATTCAAGCCTTTTCAGACCTTTAATTAAAATGTCTACTGTGTTCTCGTTGCCTATCGAACCTACTATTCCGCACATCTTTCAAGCCTTTTCCTGATAGTTTCCAAAATTCTCTGGTCTTCACCTATAACGTTTGACTCCACAATGATTCTGAGGGCGTTTTCCGTTCCTGATTTTCTGACATGAAACCAGGATTCTTCATTTTGCCATCTTATTCCGTCTATTTCCACCAGTTGCGAATTTTTTAATATTCCCTCGAAAAGAGCAGAGTCGAAATTTCCCGAAAAATCGACAATTTTTGTCTTGATCATATATGTCAACGGAAGTTTCCGGACAGCTTCTTTCAGGGAGATACCTTTTTTATGAAGATAGGACAAAATGAGCATCGCGCCCGTTTGAGCATCTCTTGCATGGTGCACAGAAGGAAAAATAACTCCGCCGTTGCCTTCTCCACCTATTATCGCGTTTGTTTCCATCATCTTGTCAACTACCTTTCCTTCTCCAACAGGCGATAAGAAAAAATGACAACCCATGTTTTCTGTGATATTTTTAACCGCGGAAGACGTCGAAACATTCGCGACGACATCGCCCTTTTCCCTTTCCAGTACAGCCATAACAGCAAGTTGCAGAGTTTTTTCCTCGCCAATGGGATTTCCGTCTTCGTCGACGAGAGCGAGTCTGTCTCCGTCTGTATCCGTGGCAAGCCCAATGGTATTTTCGCTTTTTCTGACTGTTTTGGATAGAGCTTCAAGGTTTTCTGGGACCGGCTCCAGCCCTCTTGTAAAATTTCCGTCTTTGCAGCCGCCTAAAACCGAAACAATTTTGCAGCCCATCCTTCTGCAGAGCTCAGGTAGAATTGAAGAGGATGCCCCTCCGGCGGTGTCTACGACGACTTTCATCCCTTCGCATTTTTCATACCATTTAGATTGGGCGATGATATCAAGGTGTCTCTCTTCCGCAGTGTTGTCTTTAGTATAAGTTCCTCTCTTTTTGAAATTCTCCCATGACAGACGGTGAGAATCTACAATTTTGAAAAGTTCTTCGGCGTCTTCAGCGTTGAAAAAAACGCCTCCCTTTTTAACGAATTTTACTGCGTTCCATTCTTCCGGATTGTGCGAAGCTGTAATAATCACACCCCCAGAATAGTTTCCCCTACCGACATTGATCAAAACAGTTGGAGTTGTGACAATTCCCAGGTCAACTACATTCATTCCCGCAGCCATAAGAGACCCTGCCGCCACCATAGAAAATTCTTCTCCAGTTTTTCTGGGATCTCTTCCCAGGCAAACAGTTCCTCCGCCGAGAAATTGCGCTATGGCGTTTGAATATACGACAACTTTTTCCGGATCGAATCCTTTTCCCGTTATTCCCCTGAGCCCGGAAACGCTCCTCACAAAATTCATCTGTAAAGACCGGTTATGCTTATTCCTATTTTGTAAGATTCAGAGTCGAAGTCGATTTCGGGGAGAATTACACGTTCGTTGGAAATTCTCCTGAGGCTGTTGAATGACCAGGCAAAAGAAACAACCCTTGTCAAAATTGCTCCGGACAGGATGTACGAAGCGTTTTGAAGGGCTTCTCTTGAATTTCTCCTCATTCCCCTGTAGTAGTCGTACTGAGAAAGTTTTCCGTTCCAGTCCCATGCATATGAGCCTGTGTAGCTGTTTTCTTGAATGTATCTCAACTGAGCGTCGTAGTCGTCTGGATATAATTTTCTCGCATCTTCTCTTACCTTCAAGTTGTAACTTTCAGCGCTTTGATACCATTCTATTGCGTCCCAGTAAGTCTCGTTTCTCTCGCTGTAATAAGCCCCGGCAATATCACTGGCGTATATTCTGTAGTTGTTCTGAATTGAATTGCCTTTCCACCTCATTGAAAGGTAACCCGTCCAGACAAGCCCTTCAGCAATAAAAAATCCCAAAGCGGCTTTTTTGTTGCCTAGAAGGTATTCTCCTCCACCGGGGATTAAAAGAGACGCAAAAAGGACTTTAGCTCTCGAAGGAGTTGAATACAAAGCTGAATTTTGTAATGCTGCGTTCAGGATAAGGGAAACCGATACAATCGAAAAGATTAATTTTTTCATTTTATCACCGCCATTTTAACAAATCTGACATTTGAGTTTTGTCCATGTTTCAATTCGACCCTTAAAAGATAAACGCCTGGCGCGAGCTGCCCCACGTCAAAACTCGTTTCGTTGACCCCGTAAAATGTTCCCGCAACAAAAGAAAGTTTTTTGTCCCCGGCAATGTCGAAAACAGTAACTTCCACATGGTCAACTTCAGATGAAAGTGTGTATCTCAAATAGGCGACTGAACCCTCGACAGGATTTGGCCAAACATACAACTCTGAAAAATCGAGGTAATCCCTGGGTTCAATCCACGGAGAAAGCTGTCTCAAATCATGAGACGGGGACCTTCTGAACATCGGCCAGGGATTGTTGCCTGTGTCTCTTCCCAGGCTCCACCCTACTATTTTCCCGTTGTCAACATTAGCAATTAAATCAATATACCCGTCGTGATCAATGTCAACAGCTGTCGGGGTGCTGTATATTGAATCTCCGCAACTGAGAGGAAAGCCTCCAAGAACATTTCCTTTGTTGTCGAACCCGCAGATCCAACCTGTAATAGTTCCAATTACAATGTCAGGGCTTGAATCTCCATTCAAGTCCGCGATTACAGGTGAAGACTGAACGTTGAAGGTGTCGCCAAGGCTCACCGGAAAACCTTCAAAAAGAGAGCCGTTGGAATTGAAAACGGTCAAATCACTCCCGAAGGATACAATTATGTCCAAAAACCCGTCTCCGTCAATATCAGCCAGGGAAGGAGATGTGACGTATGATTTCCCCTCGATTGATTTCGACCAAATAGTATGACCGTCCCAGGACACAAGATGAAGATCGCCGTTTCCGTGGAGAACCACTATTTCTTCTTCTCCGTCTCTGTCTAAATCTCCCAAAGCGAGAGAAGCTGTCGTCAAAACAAGTGAAGGTTCGAACACATTCCAGTTTTCTTCCCATATACCTGAATTGTTTTCCGAGAAAGCGTGAAGAACTCCGTCTCCACCGAGAGCGTAAAGAAAAGAGTCTCCCATGGCCGGAGTGGACCAAACCCAGTTGCCCATCTCCATAGGAAAACCGGTTACGGAATCGGCTCTGCCGTCTTTATTCGCGTCTTGGAACATAAAAGCGTAAAGTTTATTGTCGTTGGCTCCTATCAAAATCTCTTTCTTGCCGTTTTTGTCAATATCCAAAAGGGCTGGGCTGCATGCTACCCTCGCGTTCACCCTGACGGGAAAACCCGTCACTTCTTGAGGTGGGAACATGTTAGGAAGGGTGTGCCAGGCATAGATGTACCCGTTTTCGTTTCCGCATACAACTTCCATGCCGTTAGTTGTGTCTCCGTCTGCTTCTGCGATTGCAATGGATGAATAAGATTCGGAGTTTGTCCTGAAGAAAATGGTCGTGGTGCTTGTAGTGGTTCTCATGTAGCCGGTTCCATCTCTTTCAAAAGCGTAAACTGTCCCGTCTTCAGACAGCGTAGCAAGCTCCAATTCACCGTCATAGTCAAAATCACAGACCACAGGAGAATTCACGTCAAATGTTCCTGTTATAAAAAAGGGGAAATTGTCGAGCAGCCAGTCGAATCTAACGTTGAATCTCGCTACAGTGTCTCCGATCATGACCAAGCTGTCGATCCTTATATGCGTTACAGAACCGAAATTGTCGTTGGAATTGGGGTTTGTATAAGCGTCGAACCTAGTCAAACCTCCTGGTTTGAAAAGATCGTACTCGTTTCCGTAAAAAGTAGAATTCCAATCGACTATTTGATTATAACTCAGCTCGCAATCCTGTATGCCGTCGGCTTCCTCAAGGTCTACTCCTCTCGGAAAACCCGCGTTTACGCTATTATATTCTATAGTCGTGTCAATTTTAAATTTATCTATATGCCAAATAGCAAGCCCCCCCGAACTGTCGCTCTGAGGCAAACTATAGTCATAATCGAAAAATTTCACCATTACCCCGTCCCTCCAGACCCTCGTCGCATTTGAATCGGGATTAACATGTGATGTGTCTCCTGGAGTAGCGGAATACCTGTATGAAATTAAAAAGTGTTCTCTGTTGTTTATTGGAACTTTGACGAAATATACCGCCGTAGAATCAAGAGACCCCCTCCATCTCAATTCGACGGTTGTGTCTCTCGATATGCTTCTAGGTACAGCCCAATACGGATAGTTCATGTAGCCGACGTTCCAGACATCGTGGTGGGGAGGAACAAGGCCGTCGAGGTTCCAGTTGCCGGTTCCCATGAGTGACCATCCGTTGCAACCCATAGTCTTGCCGGATACGTCGTAAAGATCGTATGTTCCCAGTTGATGGCCGAATTCATGTGCCAACCCGCCTTGAAGATAGGCTACTCCTCCGTCTTGAAAGCCCGTCTCGCAATACATAACAGATTCAAAAATTGAGTCGGTTCTGTTGTTGGCGTATATAGGCTCTCCGAAAAGGGCGTCCGCACCACCAATCCAAACCGCAGGCAAATCGTATGGGCTGTCTCCGTAGTCTGTCTGCCACATAGAACCAGCATGAAACATAACAATCGCGTCATAATCTGAAAAATCAATATTTGCAACTGTGTCTCTATCTGCTTCGTAAACAGCGTCCCTCAAAAGATAGAAAAGCCCATAGACAATATTCTGCGGGTCTCCGTAGTATAACATCTGGTGCGGAACAGTGTATGATGCGGAATCTCCAACTGGAAAAATATCGTATTGAACATAAAGACCGTTTTTTGTGTCGCTCAAATAGTAATTTCTCAATGCTTCCATCTGGTGATCGAAGTATGAAGAGTCATGCGGCGGATCATAGTTGAGGTTGTGGGTGCTGTCTGAGTTGTATTCCTCTTCTCCGTTTCCCTGATAGTTGAATTTTCCGTTCCCGGTAGTCAACGGAGAATTGTCTTCGACAAAATCAACTCTCAGGACAAGGACCCTGACCGTGTCGGCGCCCGACAAATTTTCTCCCATCTTGAAAACTTTATGCGCGGGTGCGTTGAAATGAAAAGAAGCAAGAGGATTGTCTCTATACAATTCAAGCTCTTTGTCGATGAACCTGCCTGAGTTTCCGTAAAATAAATCTTGCATCTGATTAAATTCAATGTTAGCATTCATACCCATTGTAATCAGGAAGCAAGTTGAAAAGAGAGTCAATTTCATCTAATCTCCTTTATCTTTGTTTTAGAAATTGAATACGATTTTAAAATATGATAAGAAATTTTATTCATATATCAAGACTAGTATTTCTAACAGAAAACACAATCCAGGTCAATGTTTACGTATTTGC
>JAFGSQ010000058.1 GCA_016934535.1 candidate division WOR-3 bacterium | reverse complement strand
CGATTCGCGTTCATTCGTGTGAATTCGTGGTTATAGTTCTAACTCTTAACTTCGTGTAGATGAATTGTATGCAATTCATCCTTCGTGAAGAAAAAATGCATGCATTTTTTCCTTCGTGGTGGAAATTTTCTTACTCCCCTCTGTCAGTCTCGATCAGAGGGGAGTACATGGTCAGGGCGGAGTTGGAGAATAAAAACTCCTCGCCTATCAATTTCCCCGTCTTTTTTTCGTAAACCTTCCTGAATATCTCGTTCGATCTCGTGAAACACCCGGTTCCGTCACTTCTGAAAGCCGGATTTTTTTCGACAATCTCGTATGTCCGGTTAGGTTCTTTGTCCGACCTGATTTCTCCAGTCAGATATTTTCTTCCCTGTTTGAATCTCAACTGAAATTTATCTTTTGTCGGATTGAAAAGTACGAGGTCTATTTTCGGATAGGCGACCGTCGCGCCGCACCCGAAAGGTATTTTTCTGTTTGCGTCGGGAAAAACATCGTATCCGTGCCTCCACCTCATCGCGATTTGCAGGGGAGAGTGAAGCGCCATCCAGAAAATCATGTTCGAAAGCTGGCAGAGTCCGCCGGCTGTCTGGCTGATTATCCTGCCTCCCGACAAAGTCATGCCGTCGACGTAGCCTTTTTCCTTTGAAGGCTTCTTCAAAAATCTCCAGAAAGAGAATTTTTCGCCTGGAAAAATCATGGCTCCGTCGAGAAAAGGCAGGGCGACGGACAAGTTTATTCTCTTGTTGAGAAGGAGTCTCTTGTCAGGAATGTCAAATTTTCTTTCAAGAGGCGTTTTGTTTGAAAAAACCAAAAAATCGAGATTTTTCAGGTCACGCTTTTTTGAACACCCGCCGGATAAGGCTGTCCACTTTGTATTCTCAAGAGCTTCTCTCAAAGAGCCTAAAATCACTTGTCTAAAAATCATCGTTCCTCAAATCATTTTGTGATCACATTATAAACATATTGGGAAAAAGCATAAACACATTTTCCGACTATCATTTTACGCCGAATGAAAGTTATAATTCAGCGTGAGTTTTAACGAAAACGTCGAAAAAGCCGCTCATATACTGTCCTATTCAAAGAGGACGACAGTCTTTACCGGGGCCGGCATTTCTGTCGAAAGCGGCATTCCTCCGTTCAGGGGAAAGGGCGGGCTCTGGGAGACGTACGATCCGTATTTCATAGACATCGAATTTTTTAAAAACAATCCCGAAGAATCGTGGAAAATGATAGTAGAAATATTATACGATAAAATCCGCGGCAAGAAACCGAACTTCGCCCACGACGGGGTGACGCTTCTCCAGAAAAAAGGTCTCGTCGAGACAATAATCACCCAGAACATAGATTTCCTACATCAGGAATCAGGATCGCAAAATGTTTATGAATTCCACGGGAATTCAAAATTTCTCGTTTGCCTGTCATGTTCGAGCAGGTTTGAGTTTCAAGAAGACGATCTGAAAGTTTTGCCTCCTCTTTGCATGAAATGCGGAGGTTTGCTTAAACCCGATTTCGTGTTTTTCGGCGAACCCATACCTGTAAAAGCGATGAAACAAAGCTTTTATGAAGCCGGTGAATCAGATGTTGTTCTTGTTATAGGAACTTCGGGAGAAGTGATGCCGGCGTGCTCATTCCCATTCGCGGCCAAAAGCAGGGGGGCGCGAATAATAGAGATCAACACCGAGCCTTCAAGCTTTACAGGTTCCATATCCGATGTCTTCATTGAAAATAAAGCCACCTCGGCCATGAAGTTGCTTTTAAAAGTTCTTTGTCTGGAATAAATTCGATAACATGAGATAAACCTTTTAATTGAAAGATAAAAGGTTTAAAATTGTGTTGACGTCGGAAATATTATGGAATCTTCATTTGAAGCTGAGAGCCTGAACAAAGAGACGGGCGATTTGTCGGGCGTCGAAAAAATTGACGCTTTGAACGAGATTTCGTCGAGAATAGTCAACAAAAGACCTGACAAATCTCTCATTCTGGCGAACGAAGCCTTGCGCCTGTCAAAAACAATCGACTACTCTCTGGGTTACATCAAGGCCTTGATGAATCTGGCGTCCTGCTACAAATTTCTTGGAAAACCGGAAGACGCCCTTCCTCTGCTTATACAAGCTCTCGATAAATCCCGTGAAATAGAAAACAATGAAAAAACGGCTTCCCTTTGCAATAAAATAGCACTTATTTATAAAATTACAGGCGACTACGCATCATCGGCAGATTACTATTTTAAGGCGCTTTCTGTCGCGGAATCCTTTTCCGACGAAGAACTCAAGGGCAATGTTCTCAACAATCTCGCCAATTTATACCTCGCCTGGGAAAAATTTGAGAAAGCAGAGGAATATCATCTCAAACTGCTGGCAATCCGTGAAAAAAACGGCCCTTCGGAAGAACTGGCTCACACCCTGAACAACCTCGGAAACCTCTACTTCAAGATGAAAGAATATGAAAAATCACTGGAATTAAATAACAGAGCCCTGGCGATTAAACAGACTTTCGGCGACAAACTGAGCATATCCACCACTCTTTCAAACATAGGAAACATACATCTGGAACTTTATTCAGAAAACAACGACAGACGCCATCTTGAATCCGCCAAAGAAATACTGAGAGAAGCTCTTAAAATAAGGAAGGAATCCAACAACATATCCGGCCTCGCCTCGGCGCACGTAGACATCGCCAGACTGCATATAGCAATGAACGAATTCCGCGGAGCCACAGCAAATCTCGAAAAAAGCATGAAAATCGCGAGTGAAGGCAATCTAAGGACCATTCTTCTTACTGTGTACCAGGAATTTTCAAGGGTTTATGAAGCCGCGGGCGATTATTTCAACGCACTGAAATACAACAAAATGTATTACGAACTGAAGGACAAATTGTTTTCCGAAGAGAGCAACATCAAGATTCTGGAACTGCAGTCGAAATACGAAAAAGAAAAAATCGAGAAACAGAACGAAATATACAGACTGAAAATAGAAGCTAACGAAAACCTCGAATCCATCGTCGAACAGAGGACCGAAGAGCTCAAAAAAGAAATCCAAAGAAGAATCAAATCTGAAGAAGAAATACTGAAATTCAAGACCCTGACGGATGAGGCGGCATACGGTGCGGCGATATCAGACAGCACCGGTAAAATAATCTACGTCAACAACAGCCTTCTAAACATGCTTGGATATTCAAACGAAGAGCTTCTTGGCAAAAACCTGTCGATTTTCAAACCTCCCGGCTCTGACGTCACTCCTGAAAAAATTATTTCACTTCTCACTTTATCCAAAACAGCAATACCGGCCGAAGTAATAGCGACGAGAAAAGACGGCACGAAGTTTTCAGCGCTCATCAATCCCGGTCTCATAAAGGACAGCCAGGGAAAACCGCTGTATCTTCAGTCTTCTTTCATTGACATTACAGAAAGAAAAAAGGTGGAATTCCAACTCAGACAAAACCAGAAAATGCACGCCATAGGGACCATGGCCAGCGGAATAGCGCACGACTTCAACAACATACTCGGCTCAATTTCGACTTTCGCCGAGCTGGCCAAATCGGACATTCCGGTTGGTTCTCCCGCCGTACCCCAAATTGAAAACATTTCAGCCGCCATTGCGAAGGCAAAAGATTTTGTCCGCGAAATTCTCACTTTCAGCAAAGACAAGGAAAAAGAGCTGAAACCTATAATGATCTCAAAATTTGTAAAAGAATCGGCTGAATTGCTAAAAAAATCTGTACCTGGCTCAATAGACGTCAAAATAGATACAGATCCTCTGGAAGATCTTGTCCTCGGTGATCCTTCGCAGATACATCAGATACTTCTGAATTTATTTACAAACGCCCGGTACGCCATGAGAGACAACGGAGGAATAATTGAACTCAGACTCAAGAAGAAAGACAACAGAATAATACTTACCTTTCTCGACACGGGCGAAGGAATTGAACAATCTTCTTTGGATCGCATTTTCGAGCCCTATTATACGACAAAAAAAGACGGCGAAGGATCGGGCATAGGACTTGCCATCGTCCACGGCCTGGTCAAAAAATCAAACGGAGAAATAACAGTCAACAGCGAAATCGGAAAAGGGACTGTTTTCGAGATTTCTTTTCCCGTCCTGGAGAAAAAGCCCGAAAAAGAATCCTCCGCAACCACTACCGTCAAGACGGGTGAAGAGAGCATTCTTTACGTAGACGATGAAGCTTTGTTCGTTGAAACAATGGAAGTAATACTTCGAAGACTCGGATACAATATAAGAGCCGTCAGCGACGCAAAGGAAGCCCTGTCAATTTTTTCAGAAAACCCCAGCTCTTTCGACCTCGTCATCGCCGACTACACAATGCCCGGAATTTCCGGCCCTGAGATGGTGCAAAAGATGAGAGAACTCCATCCTGATGTTCCTGTCATTTTCTGCTCCGGCTTTTTAAACGCCGATATCCAGGAAACGATAAAACACATTCCAAACGCAAAAGTTATGACAAAACCCGTGCCGGTAAGTGAACTCGCCGCGATGATAAGAGAGGTTCTGGACAAGAATGTTTCGATTGACAGGATAAAATCTTAACTAAACATCTCTTTCCGTGTAATCGACAAAATCCGTCTCTTTCGGAGTGTAGTCGCCTTTAAAAAGAGGCGACGAAATCAAAAAATCCGCCGTCGATCTGTTGCAGGCTGTCGGAACATTATACAAAACAGCTATTCTGAGCAGAGCTTTGACGTCTACATCGTGCGGATGCGGCTGCATGGGGTCCCAAAAAAATATGACGACATCCACTCCCCCTTCGGCAATCATCGCGCCCAATTGCTGATCTCCGCCAAGAGGACCCGATTTGAGTTTTACTATCGTGTAATCCTTTATCTCATTTTCAAGCTCTTTTTCTATGAGCTTGCCTGTGGTTCCCGTGCAGATGATGACCTGTCCTTTCAGTGCATCCCTGTTCCACACGGCCCATTCGACGAGATCTTTTTTCTTGTTGTCGTGCGCGACGAGCGCGATATTCTTGAATTCTTTCATGGCATCAATTATCCTCTTTATTTGTTAAAATACGATTAATTTATACGGTTTTTTTTATCAATCTTACCGAGCCGAGAGCCAGGAAATATACAAAAGATGCAAAAATCGTTATTGTCGCACCCGGAGGGGTGTCTGCAAGGTATGACAAAAAAAGCCCGGAAGTCATAGTCGCCACCGAAAATATAACCGAAACAGCTATTACGGATTTGTAACTCCTCGATACGAGAACAGCAAAACTTCCGGGAAGTATCACCAGGGCGGAAACCAGAATTATCCCTATAATTTTTATTGTCAGCACGATGACAACCGCGAGAATCACGAGAAGCGAATAATCCAGAAAAGCCGTTTTTACACCGCTTATGTATGCGGATTCTTCGTCAAAAGAAAGATAAATTATTTTCCTCAAAAAAAACAATACAAAAGGGATTATGGTTATGTCAGCAAGAATCACGAGCAATAAATCTTTTTCAGACACGGCGAGTATGTTGCCGAAAAGGTATCCCGAAAGATCGAAGGAGTATCCCTTTTTCATGGATATGAAAAATGCGCCCAAGGCCATAGACAGCGAAAAAAATATTCCGACGCTCGTGTTAACCGATATGTTTGCGCTCTTTGAAACTTTTCCAATAATTATAGCCGTCAGAACGCAAAAAATCAGAGCCGAAACAAAAGGATTCATGCCAAAAAACACTCCCAGGGCAACTCCGCCGAAAGCCGCGTGTGAAATTCCCACACCGAGAAAAGCCATTTTCCTCGAGTAAATGAAAAAAGAGAGGACTCCGAAAAGCACTCCTGCAAAAACAGCCGTCAGAAGGGCGAGTCTGAAAAAAGAATAATCAAGGATTCCCGGCATTTCTTCTCCTGCATGTCGCGCAATTCTCGTCGTGGACTAGTATCTTTACGTTGTCACCGAATAATTTTCTAATATTCTCGTCCTGGAGACATCCTTCGAGCTTTCCGTGAAAATGCATCTTTCTGTTCAGGCACGCCACAGTGTCTATGTAGTACGACACCGCTCCTATGTCGTGACTGACGAGTATTACAGTGAGGTTCTTTTTTTCTCTGAGTTCGGCGAGCAGTTTATAAAACGCGTCCTGAGCCACGGTGTCGAGTCCTGTCGAAGGTTCGTCGAGGACGAGTATTTTAGGTTCAACCGCAAGGGCTCTGGCTATCAACACTCTTTGCCTCTGCCCTCCGGAGAGATCTCCGAAGCGTTTCACGGCATTGTCAGCCATACCGACGGTGTTCAACGAATCCGAGATAATTTCCCTGTCGGCGCCGTCAAGTTTTTCAAAATATCTTTTTTTCGCATACCTTGAAAGCGAGACAACATCGAAAGCGCTGAGAGGAAATTTTTTTTCGTACTGAGACGACTGCGGAACATATCCAAAAAAACTTTTACTTCGTGCCTTAGCCGGAGTCTCACCAAAAATATTGATTCGGCCGTTTGTCGGTTTTATGCATCCCATTATCGCTCTGAGAAGAGTCGTCTTTCCTGCTCCGTTCGGGCCGACAACCGCGATTATTTCTCTTTGTTCAATCTCCATGTCTATGTCTTCGAGAACCCTGTTCCCGCCCAATACAACGGTTAAATCACTCAGTGAAACGGCTTTGTCACTCAATTTCCATAGCCTCCGCAAGTGTGATTATGTTTTTTTTCATGTTTAAAATGTATGTACTTATTTCAGGATTGTCGGGATCCCCAATCGGATCGAGAACCGCGATATTTGCATTTATTTGACCGGCAATTATTTCTGCCTGTCTCATGTCTGAATTCGCCTCTACAACAATTACTCTGACGCTTTTTTCCCCGGCGAAATCAGTTATTTTTTTCAATTCTGCCGCAGTCGGTTCGTCACCGTGGCCGGTTTCTATGGACAGAGGTTCAGGCAAACCGTAATCATTCGCAAGATAATTCCACGCCGGATGCCATTGGATGAAATATACTTCTTTGAGTTCACTGAATTTCTCGGAAGCGAAAGAGTCGAGAGAGCTTATTTCGCGCTCGAAATTTCGGAAATTATCCTCGTAATAATCTCTTCTGTCCGGTCTTATTTCGGAAACAGTTTCTCTCACAGCGGATGCTATCAACAGGGCATATTTGAGAGAAAGCCATATATGGGGATTAACGCCGGGTTCCATGTTTTTTTCTGAAAAATATTTGTCGAGATACAAAACTTTCGTCTCACTGCCGGCGAATTTTTCCATCCAGCCGTCCAATTCCGGAGATACGCACAAAATAATGTCCGCTTCGGCGAGTTTTCTCGCATCAGAAGGAGCCGGTTCGAAAACGTGCGGATTAGCTCCTGGAGGGACAAGATTGAAAGCGACTCCCGAATCTCCAAGAACGCTTTGGGCAATCTGAGAGATGGGATAAACGGACGAACAGACCAGTATATCATTTTGTACGTCTGCAGTTTTGACGGAACAACCTGTAAAAAAGAGAAATATGGCTGCTTCAAGAACGAGGACTGCGTTTTTTCTCTGAATTAAAGGCGTGAATACATTCATTGCAGACCCCTTTGATGAATAAAATATGTCCTGTGACTTTAAACTTATTCATTTTTTCGATATGGGCTTTGATTTCCTTAAAACCGCACTGGTCGAGTTTTTCGATTCTTTCGCACATCTGACAGGAAATAAAATGACCTCCGTTTTCTTCCGAAATGTAATACAGCCTGCTCCTTCCTTTTGCTGTGAAAACTCCAACTGAACCGTCTCTTTCCATTTTGTCGAGGCTTCTGTAAACCGTCGCCAGGTCCGGTTTTTTTGAAAACCCGGCTCTTATTTCAGACGCCTTCAGGGGTATTTCGGATTTCCTCAATATGATGTCTATCAGATCTCTTGTAATTTTCTTTTTCATAGTCATGCAAATCATTCGCGCAAATCTTTCGCATCAATATTAATCCCCTCATTGATTTTAGTCAATAAAAAACATACAATAACCGGTTCAAGACAGAAAACGAGGAGGGTTAATGTTCAAGTTCCCGAAAGACTATTACACTGATGTAAGGATCGAAGATGTTTTCGAAACAAAAATAACCATAAAAAACGCCGTCACCGAGGAATTCAAAACAAGGCAATACCGGGCCGCATTCATAAGGCTTTTCGACGGTTTCAGCTGTTATTACAGCTCAATAGACGACATAAAAAGAATCCAGGCCGAAATAGACTCTCTTGCAAGTTTTTCAAAAGTTTCGAAAAAAAAAGAAAAAAACGGCCTGCAGTCGGAAGCTTTCAGCAGGTTTGAAACGAACCGCGGAAATTATTTTTCTTTTCAGGAAAACAGCGTTTCGGACATTGGCACCGAAAAAAAGGCCGAACTTCTCCAAAGTTACTGCGACATAGCCCAGGGGGAACCGGAAATCAAAAATTGGAGCGGAATTTATCAGGACCGCAGAATTGTTAAAAGCTTTTATTCAAGCAAAGGGGCGGAACTCAGCTTCGACGTTCAAAATTCCGGATTTAGCGTCAGGTTTACCTTTATTGACGGGTCGAACATACTAAACGAAAGTTTTTCGCGCGGAAACGTTCATTTCGACAAACTCGGAGGCAAACAGGGAGAACTTGAAGAACTTCTCGGAAATTGTTCGGATTTCGTCAAAAAAGCCGCTCCCGTGGCTTCAGGAACGTACAGAGTCATTTTGTCTCCTCTGGCGGCGGGGATTTTCGCGCACGAGAGTTTCGGGCACAAAAGCGAGGCTGACTTCATGTTAGGCGACACAAAAATGGCCGAAGAATGGCAAATCGGAAAAAAAGTGGGAAACGATATGCTTTCTATTATTGACGACGGAAACCTCACTGAAGGCGGATATACGCCTTTCGACGACGAAGGTACTTCCGCGCGAAAGACACATCTCATTAAAAACGGAATCCTCTCGGGAAGGCTTCACAGTGCGGAAACCGCCGCCGATCTCAATGAGGAACCGACCGGAAACGCAAGAGCCGTTTCCTACATGTTCGAACCGATAGTGAGGATGACAAACACTTATATCTTGCCGGGAAAAACGCCGAAAAAAGAACTTTTCAAAAAAGCCGGCGACGCAATTTTCGTCGACTCGGTAAAGCACGGCTCGGGTCTCTCGACATTCACGATAGCGCCTAACCGGAGTTATCTTTTGAAAGACGGAGAACCGGTAAAACCGCTCAACATCTCTGTAATCACGGGAAATGTATTCGAGACGCTGTCAGAAGTCGAAGATATTTCAGACGAGTTGACTCTCTATTCGCCGACAGGAGGGGGATGCGGCAAAAATGACCAGTATCCTCTGCCTGTATCTTTCGGCGGTCCATTCACAACAATCGCAAAAATGAACGTTCAGTGAACGGAGGATAAAATGATTTACGAAAAGATCACGGAAAAACAGGACAATTTCACAATAAAAATACAAAACACTGACGTATCCGGCGTAAAAACAGTTAAAGACACAAAAACGGGCATGCGGGTATATGAAAACGGCAAACTCGGAATAGCCGGCGCCATTGGCATCCGGGACGACGCCGAACTGAAAAAAGCTTCCGTTGACGCTTTAAAAACAGCCGTCGAATACCCTTTCGAACCTGCGTCGGACAGGGAAGAAACATGGGACCACTCCGGCGAAGAAACGACTGGGGAAGAACTGCTGGAAAAAACTCACTCTCTTCTTGTCGAACTCAAAACAAAACATCCTGAATTCGCTTTTTCAAACTCGATATTGAATTCCAAGAATTCGACCGAAATGACAAACGACGCAGGTCTCAGACTTTTTTTCTCAGACGATATTTTTCAGAGCGTATTGTTTTTTAAACAAAAAAATTCATCCAACATCCTGGACGGTTACGTCGGTTTTGTCAGCAGATCTTTCCAGGAAGGCGAAATACTCCGACTGGCCGATCTTGTGTGCACGAATTTTCTCAAAGAAACTTCGATAAAATTGCCTGGAAAATATCCGGTTGTTTTGCTGACAAGTTCACTTTCCGAATTTTCTTTTTTTTCCGAACATCTCAGCGGCCTGAAAGTCGGGACGAAAACTTCGTCTGTTTCGTCCAAAATCGGAGAGAGAATATTTCACGAAAATTTTTCCCTTTATCAGACAAATAATCCCGCGGTGACTTACAGCAGATTTTTCGATTCGGAAGGCACCGTCAACACAGATTACGAGTATCCACTCGTCGAAAACGGCATCTTTAAACAACCTTTCACGGACAAACGCACTTCAGCAAGATTCGGATTCAAAAACACCGGCTCCGCGAACTTTATTTACGACGGCGCGCCGGTCCTCTCTCCGCCTTCTTTCAGAGCCGCAACAACCGCCAGAAAACTAGAAGACATTATAGGAGATCAAAAAGCAGTCTTCGCATATATGCAAATGGGAGGCGACTTCTCCGCCGACGGATTTTACGGATCTCCGGTTCAGCTTTCATACCTGATAGAGAAAGGGAAGATAACCGGCAGACTTCCTCTTATCCAGATTAAATCCAACGCTTTTGAAATGTTCGGAAAATCATTTCTCGGCGTCACGGAAGAAAAATTCTCTCCCCACTCACCCGATCAATACATCGTCATGGAGATGGAAGTTTCAGAAATCTAACCGTCAAAAATTGCATCTACTTCTCTCTGATCCACTATTTTCCTTATTTCGGCAAAAAAATCAGGCGATTTGTACACGGGCTGACACCCGAATAATTTACCGCTTGTTTCTTCGAACCATTTTTCAAGCACTTTCCCTTTTACAGAGCATTCACCCTTCAGATCGCCGAATGTTCCCTGGTAGTTTTTTCTGTCGGGAGTTATCTGTCCGTTTCTTAAAAGCGCGTGCGCCTTAAATTCACATCTGCAATGATTGTCACCGCTGAACAGGCCGCAGTTGTCCCTCATGAAGCCGTAAATTTTTTTTCTCGCCCTCGAAAGCATTTTTCTGAAGTTCTGAGGCGTCACCCGGACTATTTCTGAGCCCTCAATTCCGTCAAAACCGAGAAGTTCCCCAATAATAAATACAAACCTGTGCCTTCTGTCGAGGCACATAATCATCCCCATCAGGCAGTGATCTCTTGTCTCGTCACGCAAAATTTTTGCTTTCACGGGATTAACTTCAAGTCTGGCATCCGGAGTCGATTTGATTACTTCGGAATATCTGTCAAAAGAGACCAAATAATTTTCTGCCAGTGTTTTTTTTGCATCCAAAAGATAATTCATCATTATGCGGAAAAGCCAGGTTTTAAAAGAACTCTTTTTTTCAAAACTCCTGAGGTGAGTTATGATCCTTACAAATATTTCCTGAGAAGCGTCTCTCGCGTCTTCATGACTGCCGAGCATTCTCAAAGATATATTGAAGACGTAGTTCTGATACTTTTTTACAAGTTTTTCAAGAGATTTTGCTTTTCCTTCAAGAGCTTCGTCTATCAACAAGAAATCGTCCGGTTCTTTCAAATCGCTTTTTCCCCCGGCAGACATTTTTTGAACAGTCATTTCACTATAGCAAATTTACTAGATTGTACCGCTTCTTCCCCGTTCATAGTCAAAAAATATACACCGGACGGAAATTCCTCAGTATCAACAATAAATGAATAATTCCCGGCTTCGAAATCCCTTTCGCATAAAATCTCTACCAGAGACCCGTTTATCCTGAATATCTTTATTGAAATAAATTTTCTTTCCGTCACTTCAAAAAAAACACTGAGCGATTGTCCCTGGAAAGACACTTTGAAGCCATCGTTTGGATTTGCAGGCACTTTTCCTGTGTTTTCTTCAATTCCGACAAAGAAAGTGATGTCCGGAAAGTCTATTCTTGCCGGTCCACCGTACGCTCCCATGTCGGCTCTCAAAGATCCCATGGAAGGATACAGTGCGTACCCCGGATTCAGTGAATCTTCAGGATCGCCCGGTGAGGCTGGATCGCCTGAATCCACGCAGGGTGAAGCAGGCGTCAAATGCTTGTTTGAGTCGGCAAAACAGGGATCGCTTCCGATGTTACCGGTTCCTGTGTATCCATTTTCGACGCAGTTGTACTCGGCGACGACTCTTCCCCCTGAAGTGAGATATATGTTGGGATTACCCCCGTTTTGCGAGACGTTGCCCCATAAAATGCAGTTTTTTACCAGTGCAACACTTGCGTAAACCCTTACGCCCCCGCCTCTTTGAAATGAAGTGTTGTTTACAATAGTGTTATTTTCTATCAAAGTTGTGTCTGTGGTCGCTCCCCAGACCCATATACCGGATCCTCCATAGTCATCTCCTCCGTCATTCAGCATTATCAAGTTGTTTCTTATAATACTTCCCGAATAGAATTCAGATATGCCTGCGCCGTATCTGCCATTGTTAAGCATTATTATGTTGCCTGTTATTCTGGGGCTCGCGTCGGCTATCCTGATACCCCCTCCGCCCGCGCTTTGAAGACCAGTAGACACTTGCGTTTGATTGTTTACAATAAAGTTGCCTGTTATTACTGGAGAGGCCGAATCGACGAATATACCCCCTCCTTCTCTGAATAAAGTACCTCCGAAGTGCACGTCAGGCCACACAGTGCCTGTTCCTCCCGTCAAAGTGAAGCCGCATAGAACTGAATTCGTGTCTTCGTGGTCTATGAACCTCACACAGCTCGCGGTGTCAGGATGATAGGGTGCGCTGCCGTCTATAATTGTATTGAGTATGTACGAATTGTCTCCGGTAGTCAAAAACCGGCTCGCTACATTGATCTTTTTTCCGAAAAATCTTATGTTTTCGTAATACCTCCCCTGTTCCACTAATACCGTGTCGAAATCCTGAGCCGCATTAATAGCTTCTTGAATGGTGTTATAGTCAGTGGGCACGTTTATTATCCCGCCTAATATCACGGATGGAATGACCGTCATAGCCAAAAATAATCTTTTCACGATTTCTCCTTTTTGTTTGCGTTTTAAAATATTTAGACTGATTTTTACCTCTTGTGTGACAAACTATTTTAATTTTTAAGGAAAAACATTTTTCGGGTCAAATAAAAATAATTCCGGACTTTATGTATTTATGAAAAAAAGGTAAAATCTGACGTGCTAAAAAGGAAGGGTTATGAAAGTATTTTCACACTTTTCCCTTAATCCCGATCCTTACAAAGCCGGGCTTGAAATAGCCGAAAAGATTGCCCGCATAGATCCTGAAATTGTCTTTATATTCCCTACTATTCATTATGAAGGCTCTCCTGAAACGGCCGAAGCGATGTTCGACGTCATCGGGAAAGAAGACATGGTTTTGGTTGGAAACACAGGAGAAGGATTTTACGAAAAAAACAAGGTTTCAAATTCCGGCGTTTCAGCCCTGGCAGTAAACTCATGCGGTAAAATCAAATGGTATCCGGCTTCTGCTGACGGCATGATCTCGGATCCTTTTTCAGCGACAAAATCATGCATTGAAAAAGTAAACAGGAACTGCAACTTCTCGTTTCCCGTTCTTTATTTCCTGGCTTCAGATTTTCGAGCTGACGCAAAAAAAATAACAAACGCATTATCCGAGACCGTCAGGGGACCTCTTATCGGCGGTTTCGCGGGAGATGAATACTCATTCACAAGCTCTTTTCTTTACTACGGCAGGGAAGTTTTGACCGACAGCATTGTTGCCGTAGCAATAAACGGAGATTTTGAATTCGACATCAAAATAGCACACGAACTCCAGCCCATAGGTTCCATCGGCCGGGTCACGTGCGCAGAAGGTACAAGAATTACTGAAATATCCGGAATGCCGGCAATGAATTTCGTGGAAAAACAGATAGGCAAGCCTCTGAACGTGGTTGACCAGGGAATTATCACATTCAAAGTAACTGAAACAGGTCAAAAACACGGTCACAAAATAAGATCCGTTATGCTGCCAAAAGACAGAAAAGATGACAAAAGCATAATTCTCTTCAGCGCGATTGACGAAGGCGACAACGTCCAGGTTTGTCTTGCCCCGCCTGAAATGATGCTCAAGGATATCAAAGACATCGGGGAATCGATGAACAACCTTTCTTTCAAACCTTCGGCGGCGCTTATTGTAAGTTGCGCGGGACGAAAAAAAGTACTTGCCGACGACATTGAAATTGAAGTGAAGACAATTGCCTCAAAATGCCCTTCTCTTAAGGGTTTGGCAGGATACCCTTCCTTCGGCGAATTCGGAAGCGTCAAAAACAAAACGGGATACACGAAGCCTCTTTTTCATAATATGACCTTCTTAATTCTTCTTCTCGGAGACAAGGAGCTTTGAAAAAAATCTTCGCCAGTATTTCTTCTTCTCCGCCACAACAATTCGAAATCAGAGAGTTGACAAAAAGAGATTTACTGGGGCAACAAGTGGCTGTGTACGCCGACTCGCTCGAATCATTCTTTGGGAAATACGGGGAATTGACTCAACGGATTTGCGGAATTGTCATAACGTTGAACGACAGGTTTGCCGCTTATCCTATATACCCCTTGCTTTGGCATTTCCTCGTTCCCTCCAGTTACAAGAACGACATCTACCATATCTCCATGTATTTTCTTGAACTTATCGATCACGTAAAAAAACTTACCGAAGAAAACGCTTACCTTAATACAGAGATCAAGAGAGAAAATTTAAGTCTTAAAAACGCCTGGCTCAACTATAACGAGACAATAGACCGACTGGGCATAAGAATCGAAGAACTCAAAAACGAAATTTCAGCAAGACAAAAAATCGAAAGTCGTCTCAACCGCCGAATTGATTTTGAAAGCCTTGTTTCAGACGTAACTTCAAAACTTGCAAGTTCGATCGGCGATAATTCCGACGTGACTGTCAGAGACGTTCTCGAAAAAATTGCGGTTTTCACCGGATCGAAAAGCATTGTCATTTTTGAATTGAACGAACCGAACCAAACTGCCAGAGTGTTGATTTGCTGGAGCCGGAAAAAGAAGGGAGAACAATCCTGTCCCGGCAAATCATTCACTTTTAAAAGCGACTTGCCTTTTTTCACGTCGTTAAAAAATTCCGTTAAAGTTTTCACGTCGGATATCTCGGAAAATTCGTTCAAAGATTTTTTCCCGGATATACTGAGAATTTTCGATAAAAACAATTCCCTTCTGGCTCTGCCTATCGAATCGTCAGGACTTGTCAAAGGATTTGCATGCTTTGAAAAAAGTCCGGGTGATGGCTGCCCGAGTGACGAAGACATTAGGTTTCTCAAATTTTTATGCGAAACAATTATCGAATTCCTGGACAAAAGCAGGATTGAAAAAATGCTGATAGAAAGCGAAGAAAGATTCAGGGAAATAACCGAAATGCTTCCGGAAGCCATTGTCGAGCTTGATCAAAACGGTTTGATATCATACGCCAACAGGAAATTCTTCGATCTATTCGGTTATGATGAAGATGATCTGAAAAGTGGGATTTTTGCTTTGGACCTTGTAGCCGAAGATCAGAGAGAAGAAGCGGTAAATTCTTTTTCACGTCGGATCAGGACTAAGAATATCGAACCGGTCGAATACAAAGCCATGAAGAAAGATTCATCGCTTTTTCCGTCCCTTTTTCACGGATGCTTTGAAAAGGGCTTGAATGAACAAAGGAAAGTACGAGGTGTAATTTTCGATCTCACGGAAATAAAAAAGGCTGAAGAAGAACGCCTCAAATTTCAAAAATTGGAGTCCGTCAGCCTACTGGCCGGAGGAATCGCCCACGATTTCAACAACCTTCTCATGGGTCTTTTCGGAAACATTGAAATCGCAAAAATGCTTACCCCGGAAGGAGATAAGGCTTACGCTTTTTTGGAAATTGCCGAACAAGCCATGGAAAACGCAAAAAACCTTACAAATCAGCTGTTGACTTTTTCTAAAGGCGGTGATCCGATCAAAGAGACTCTTTCTCTCGGCGAAGTCATTCTGGAAACGGCGGCGTTCTCCCTAAGGGGAAGCAATATCAAACTTGAACCGGACATACAGAAAGACCTGTGGCAGGTTGAAGCGGATAAAAGCCAGATAAGCCAGGTCATCAGCAATTTGATTATTAATGCCCAGCAAGCCATGCCTGCAGGCGGACTTATATCCATAACCGCGAGAAACAGGGACTCAACCAATGGGAAAAGAATAGAAATAATCGTCAAGGACACCGGAATAGGAATACCTGAAAAGTACCAGGACAAGGTTTTCGACCCATATTTCACAACTAAACAGCACGGAAACGGTCTAGGTCTGGCCATCACACATTCCATTATCAGTAAACACGGAGGCTCGATCTCATTGAATTCAATCCTGGGCAAAGGAACTACATTCACAATATCTCTTCCGGCAAAAATTGTTGAAAAAGCCGAAAAAGAGAACGTCGGAAAAATTGAAGAAGCCGTATCAATGAAGAGTTTTAGAATACTCGTTCTGGACGACGATGAATTTCTTAGAGACATCATAGAATCCATGCTTAAAATAATGGGACATACCGTAGTCTGTTTGAGCGACGGATTACAAGCCGTTGAAGAATACAAGAAATCCATGAAATCAGATTCCGGATACGACGTCGTCATTACCGACCTGACAATCCCGGGAAGCATAGGGGGAAAAGAAGTCGCTGAAAAAATCCTCGCAATCGACCCCGAAGCAATATTGATAGTTTCCAGCGGTTACGCTACCGATCCTATATTGTCCGAATACATGTCTTACGGTTTCAAATCGAGACTTTACAAACCATTCAGGTTTGACGATCTGAAAAAGGCGGTTTTCCACGCCACGGAAACTCTTCACAAACAACCTTAAATCATAAATTACCAATTCTGTATCCATCTAAAAGCAATGAAATAATATCCGGCTGACTCCGGATCTCATCTACAGACCAAAAAGTTTAATAATGGAAATAAATTAACTTAATATAT
>JAFGSQ010000057.1 GCA_016934535.1 candidate division WOR-3 bacterium | reverse complement strand
TTCAAAAATATAAATTTAACAATTGATAATGCGTATCATAAATCTTCATTCTTAACAGATTAGATATAATCTTTCATCATGCCCACTAGATGTATTACATTATTACGATAACCATGCATTGAATTTTCATTTTCGTGATATAAAAATATTTTTGATTAATATCTGTTTTCTCCTCTTATAACGATTTTAATTTCAGAAAATAATGTATAGAATACTATTGATCTATTCGGATAAAAAAAATGGCAGGACCAACTACTTTTTCAAATTTATTCCAATCATTAGCTAATTTAGCGTATTATGTGATAAACAAACAGAGTATATTATATATGAAAAGTTAAAATACAGAGGGAAATATGCCGAAGAAAAAATCAACGGGCAAACCGATAGAACAATACGATCACAGGGACAAGAAACGGGCGAACATTCCTCCCGTTGGTCTTGTGACGCCGAATACAGACCCGGACAAAGGCGAAAAGAAAAAATACCAATATGATCCTCATCTTGACCCACAACTACAATGGGCGGGAAAAGCAGAACACACAAGTTTTGAAGTGCCTACGGTAAGTCTTCATGTCCACGAACGCATTGATCCCAAGACAATAATTGACACAGTTACAAAAGAGCACGATGACGGCGGTCAGTTGAGTCTCTTTGCCGAGAAAAAACCGCTCCGTGAAGCCATAGACTTTTATAAACACAAAGAGGGCTGGACGAACAGGTTAATTGCAGGCGACAGCCTTCTTGTAATGAACTCACTGCTCGAAAAAGAAGGCATGGCTGGTAAAGTCCAGACCGTATATTTTGACCCTCCCTACGGAATCAAATACGGCAGTAATTTCCAACCCTTTGTCAACAAGCGGGATGTGAAAGACGGCAAGGACGACGATTTGTCCGCTGAACCGGAAATGATAAAAGCATTCAGGGACACATGGGAGTTGGGGATTCATTCGTATCTGACATATCTACGGGACAGACTTTTTCTAGTAAAAGAATTACTCCATGAAAGCGGTAGTGTTTTTGTCCAGATAAGCGATGAAAATGTTCATCATATCAGGGAGATAATGGATGAGGTGTTTGGAGTTGAGAATTTTATAAAAGAAATTATATTTACAAAAACAAGATCTCTTGTTTCTTCAAAATATTTAACGAATATTACAGACTATCTGATATGGTATTCAAAGAATAAATCAAACACTAAATTTACTAATCTATACGAATTAAGAATAGACGATGAACTTGCAAGTCATTACGAAGATATTGAAGGAAATATTTATTCAAAAACAGAAGGATATAAAATACTTAATGAATTTCCCAACAAAAAAATAAAACCATTCATGTCAGATAACCTAATTCGAAGTTCTAATCCAGAATTTGAAGTTGAATTTAATGGAAAAAAATATAAAGGAGGTTATAGAACTAACCTAGAAGGAATGATAAATTTAATAAAAAATAAAAGAATATTTGCAACAACAAATCAATTAAGATACAAATTTTTTCTTGATGACTTTCCTGCTTCACCTCTAAATTCATTATGGTCAGATACCATAGGAGCAACAAATAAAGTTTATATAGTTCAGACTAATGAAAAAATTATCCAACGCTGCCTCCTCATGTCTTCTGATCCAGGAGACCTTGTCCTCGACATCACTTGTGGCTCTGGGACTATGGCTTATGTAGCAGAGCAGTGGGGCCGCCGCTGGATAACCTGTGATACTTCAAGGGTTGCTATAACTCTTGCAAAACAGCGTCTCATGACCGCCGATTTCGATTATTACGAGCTTGCGCACCCCAAAGAAGGCGTGGGAAGCGGATTCTTGTATAAAACCGTTCCGCACATCACATTGAAAAGCATCGCCAACAATGAACCTCCGGCGACAGAGGCATTGTATGACCAGCCGTTTATAGATACAAAAAAGACCCGCATTACAGGTCCTTTCACGGTGGAAGCAGTTCCCGCTCCTTATGCAAAAAGTTTTGACGACCTTGACAAAACCCAGCAGGTTTCAAATGTAGCGGAAAACACTGCCGCTTATACAGCAGTCGCGCGTTCAGGCGAAACTCTTCGACAGGCCGAGTGGCGGGATGAACTTCTGCGCACCGGCGTCCGCGCCAAAGGCGGAAAAATGATCCATTTTGTAAGGGTTGAACCGCTGGGTGGGACTAAATTCATACAGGCGGAAGCCGAAACCAAGGAAGAAAAGCCTAAAAAGGTTTTGGTGGTTTTCGGCCCCGAACACGCGCCCCTTGAACAGCGAACCGTTGAAAACGCATGGCAGGAATCCAGAACACTGAGACCTGATATTTTGCTGTTCTGCGCTTTTCAGTTCGATGAAGAAGCGGCAAAAGACATAGACGAACTCACCCCCGAGAAGGCGGGTATGCAGTTGCTAAAAGCACAGATGAACGCCGATCTTTTGACCGATGATCTGCGGAAAAAACGAAGCAGTAATGAAAGTTTTTGGCTTGTGGGCCAACCCGACATAAAAATCCACAGACAGAAAGGGCGAGGTAAAAAAATACAGGTCGAAGTCATGGGTTTTGACTATTACAATCCCATAACAGGCAACATCGAAAGCGGCGGCAAGAAAAATATTGCCATGTGGATGCTCGACACTGATTACGACGGCCGTTCTCTTTTCCCGGCGCAGGTCTTTTTCCCGATGGCAGGCAGTGGCGACGGCTGGGACAAGCTCGCAAAAAACCTGAAAGCGGAAATTGACGAAGAAAAAATCGAGGCGTTTGCCGGAACAACCTCATTGATGTTTGAACCGGGTCAATCCATTGCAGTAAAAATAATTGACGACCGGGGAATCGAAAGCCTCAGAGTCATCAAGATGTAAGAGGTGATTATGTATATAAGCAGAATAAAGCTCAACAACTGGAAGAATTTTACGGATGTGGATATTTCACTCGCCGAAAGGACTTTTATAGTCGGACCGAATGCTTCGGGAAAATCCAACCTTCTCGATGTCTTCAGATTTTTACGCGATGTTGCGCGTGAAGGAGGCGGGCTTCAGGAAGCTGTGAAACTACGCGGAGGACTTTCAAAAATCAGGTGTCTTTCAGCTCATGGAAGTAAATCCGATGTAAAAATCGAGATCGAGATAAATGATTCGGGTAAAAATAACCTGACATGGAAATATGCTCTTGGTCTAACACAAAGAGGAGGAGGGGCTGTCGGTGAAACAAAAGCTGTCATACGGCATGAGAGAGTATGGAACAGTGAAAAACAACTATTGGACAGACCCGATGAAAAAAAAGACGGAAAAGACGAGGAATTGTTGCAATACACACACCTTGAACAACCAACGGCAAATTCAAAATTCCGCGAACTTGCTGATTTTTTTAAAACTATAGATTATCAGCATATAATTCCGCAAATCATCAGGAACCCTCAGTCATTTCAAAAAACAAGCAATTCGGAAGAGTTTTACGGAAGAGACTTGTTTGAAAAAATGAGTAAAATGAATAAAAAAGTCAGAGATTCACAATTGAAAAAAATTGAAAAAGCTCTGAAAACGGCTGTTCCCAATTTGAAAAATTTATCTCTCGAAAAAGACAAAATGGGAGTACCTCATCTTCAGGCAATATATGAACATTGGCGACCTCGGGGAGCAAAACAGAATGAAGAACAGTTTTCTGACGGGACGCTTCGAATTATCGGGCTTTTATACTCAATGCTAAACGGCACCCAACCGTTGTTACTTGAAGAACCTGAATTGTCTCTTCATACAGGTGTCGTAAATAAACTCGCCGAATTGATACATTTCATGCAAAAAAGAAAAACAGTAAAACGGCAGGTCATATTGAGCACACACAGTTATGATTTGCTCAACAACAAAGGTATTTCTGCTGAAGAAATCATTATTCTCAGACCCGGTTCAGAAGGAACTACCGCCTCTAATGCTTTAAATATCGAAGACATCAAAATTTTGCTCGAATCGGGTCTTTCGCCGGCTGAAGTCGTCCTACCAATAACTGAAGCGCCTGGAATCGATCAATTAAATCTATCATTTTGAGACCTGCTAATGACACTATTCATTGTTTGTGAAGACCAGTTGAGTGAAACGGTCATGCGGAGAATGATTTCAAATTGTTTCTCATCTAATTTTCTTAATATCGTTGCGCTTAGCAAGCGTGGACGAAGCTACATACAGGGTAAAATAAACGGCTTCAACAATCAAAATAAATTACATTTTTTTATCCTCGCAGACTTAAACTCCGACGAATGCGCTCCCTGTTTGATTGATAAATGGGTAAACAGGTCATTGAAACAAAACATACTATTAAGAATCGCAGTCCGGGAGATCGAATCTTGGCTTCTCGCCGATACAAAAGGTTTTTCTGAATTTTCAAAACTTGATCATTCTTTTATAAAAAAAGAAGTCAATTCACCAGATGATATACCTGATCCGAAAGGAAAGCTGATATCGATGGTTGATCGCAGTAAAAGCAGGGATTTGAAAAGCGATATAGTGCGAAAAGAAAAATCTTCCTACAAACAGGGACCTGGATACAATTCACGATTGGCAGATTACGTGAACAATTACTGGAAAATCGAAAGAGCCGCTGAATTGTCCGATAGCTTCAAAAGGGCAGTTAATTCCCTTTCTAAATTCACCAAAGGTTTCGGAAATGGAAAGTATTGACAGACTAATAATTAACAGCCCATACAAGGAACCATCACAGCACTGGTTCTACGACAGGGAAAACAGAAATTTTTATATAAAAGAAGGACGCAGACCAGCAGGTTATGTCATGGCGACACCCAATTCTATGGCTTTTGACGATCCGGGAATTTTTATTGAAATCGAACTTGTAAACAAAATCAGACCCCGTGTAAAGGAATGGCGCGAAAAAGGCTATCCCAGCGCAACCGGCATTACAAAGAGACTTCTCCAGCATTGGACGGACCCGGAAGAGAGAAAAGAACGCCGATTATTCTTCTGCCAGTTAGAGGCCATTGAAACGCTGATATGGCTCACAGAAGCGCCTGCCAGCGAAAGGGTCGGCATAGATATTAAAGGCGACGGCAGCGCTTTTGAAAGATGGTGCAGTAAAATGGCCACTGGGTCAGGCAAGACGATTATAATGGCCATGATAATTGCATGGAACTTTCTCAACAAAGTCACAAATTCAATGGACGCCCGTTTCAGCAAAAACGCTCTTGTCATTGCGCCAGGTCTCACAGTTAAGAGCCGACTGCAGGTGTTACAACCCACGCATCCGGAAAATTACTATGAAGAATTCAATTTAGTCCCCCACAGCCTCATGGACAAACTCAGACAGGGAAAAGTTGTCATACACAACTGGCACACACTTGCATGGGACTCTCAGGAAAAAATTGACGCAAAAGTTGAAAAAGGACAGATACGCTCCGTTGACAAAAGAAAGCGGATAGAAATAAGCGG
This sequence comes from candidate division WOR-3 bacterium, assembly GCA_016934535.1. Classification (NCBI taxonomy): domain Bacteria; kingdom Pseudomonadati; phylum Caldifarciminota; species Caldifarciminota bacterium. The sequence continues at coordinate 32,992 of JAFGSQ010000057.1, read as the reverse complement.
CGAAGCATACATAAAACAAGTTCTCGGAGAAATGGCCGGTGCAAGAAACCTTATAGTAATCAATGACGAAGCGCACCACGCATGGCGGTTAAATCCTGAAGCTCAGGGAAAATACCAAAGGTTGGGTTCCGACAGAGACAGCGCTGAAGAGGCGACGATCTGGGTCGGTGGGCTTGACCGCATTCACGAACAGCGCGGGATTCTCCGCTGTTTTGACATGTCTGCAACGCCATTTGCTCCCTCCGGTAAGCAGGCGGCCGAAGAAGCACTGTTTTCATGGATTGTGTCCGATTTCGGGCTAAACGACGCCATCGAATCAGGGATTGTCAAGACACCGAGAGTCGTAATTCGCGACGACAGTGAAAGGACAAAAGAATTAAAATCGAGACTGTATCATATCTATGCCGACGAAGAAGTGAGAGATGACATAAACCGCAGAGCCGATGAAACCGAACCTTTGCCCGATTTGATAATCAACGCCTATTATCTTCTCGGAAGGGACTGGCTCGAGACAAAAAAAGAATGGGAAAAAACAGGTCACAAAGTTCCACCAGTCATGATAACGGTGGCAAACAGAACCGAAACTTCGGCAAGGTTAAAATTCGCTTTTGACCACAAGCAGGTACTCATACCTGAACTATGCGAACCTGAAAAAATTCTTCAAATAGACAGCAAGGTGCTCGAAAGCGCCGAATCTGAAACAGAAGCGATAGAAATTGATATAGATAATGAAATTGAAGATGAAGAAAACGAACCAAAACTCACCAATAAACAACGCGCGGAACTTCTGAGGTTGAAAGTCGACACTGTCGGACGTGAAGGTCACCCCGGTGAACAGATTCAGAATGTAATATCAGTCGGAATGCTCTCCGAGGGATGGGATGCAAAAACCGTAACCCATATTATGGGTTTACGCGCTTTTTCAAGTCAGCTGCTTTGTGAACAGGTTGTCGGGCGAGGCCTCCGCCGGGTATCGTACGACATTGGTGACGACAGCTTTTATGAACCCGAATATGTCAACATATTCGGCGTGCCTTTTACTTTTCTGCCGCATGAAGGCGGAGAAGGTCCGCCGCCGCCACCCCCTCTCCCCAAAACGAAAATCGAACCGGTTGTCGAAAAAATCCGGCACGAAATTATCTGGCCGAACATTTTACGCATTGACCATGTATATAGACCACGTTTAAACCTCGATTTGGACAAAGTAAAAGTCCTTGAAATAGACCCCTATGAATCCATCACCGAAGCGGAACTTGCAGCCATTATTGCAGGAAAACCCAACCACAAGGTCAAGACCGCCATAGGCCTTGAAAAAATAGCAGAGGACACCCGCGTCCAGACAATAGTCTTCAGGATTGCCTCTACAATATACAATTCAGAGAAAAAACCGGACTGGAAAGGCAGTAAAGAAGTCTTCTTGGCTCAGGTCGTCAGAATTGTGGAACAATTCATTGATTCAGATAAAATCAGAGTGAAACATGACCTGTTCAGCCAAGATGATGTAAAAAGGAAAATTCTAATAATCCTCAATATGAATAAAATAATCCAGCACATCTGGTCGGAAATACGAACGGAAAACACGATGGAGCTGACTCCGGTTTTTGATGTTGAAAAACCCATACGCTCAACTTCAGACGTCAGGACATGGTACACAAGCAAACCCTGTGAATGGACCGAAAAATCACACATTAACCACTGCGTTTATGACAGCTCCTGGGAAGCGAATGAAGCATACAGTCTTGATAAATCCGAACTCGTTGATTCTTTCGTAAAGAATGACCATCTGGGTTTTGTCATACTTTACAATTACAACGGAATCATTCGAAAATACTACCCCGATTTTATAATACGCCTGAAAAACGGCCATTATTTGATCCTCGAAACCAAGGGTCAGGACAACCAGCAAAATCAGGTCAAGCGGGAATTTTTAGACGAATGGGTAAATGCTGTCAATGAACACGGCGGTTTCGGAAAATGGCACTGGGAGGTGTCATTTCATCCAAGTGACGTTGTTGAAAAACTTTTATTACATTAAGTGTTGAGTCCCGACAACCGAGAGATGACAAACAGAACATACTTTTACGAGGTTGAAAAAAGGGAAATACGCCATGAATATTGCCCGGTCGACAATTCTAAATGGTCGTCATAAATTGAGCCCAAAATGGTCTTTTGAAATTGAGCCGCTTTATTGGACTTGAAACGCCTCCCTATTGCCAGAGTTTACGGGAGGTGGTAGGCAGAAAATGTTTGTTCGGCGATGTTACGAACGGGAAAATGGCGTTGAATGAATACGGAAAAATCGTTGAAAATGAATGGATAAAAACGCCCGAAATGCGGCCAAATATCGAATCTTGTGAATTCGTTGTAATGCCGAACCATTTTCATGGGATTATTGTTATTACCGACGATGGTAGGGGCACGATGTATCGTGCCCCTATTGTAGGTTTGTCCGCTGTCCGCGGCGCTGAATAGGAATTTTGCGCTTAAATATATCGGCCGCGAGGATATAATACCGCTTACCGAAATCGCGGCAAAGATTACCGGTTTGAATCAAGTGATGGGTCCGGATATTTGACATTTTTTGGCCTAAAAATTTCGTTTGCTTTGTAATAAAAACAGAACATAATCTCTTGCGGGCATTGCCTAAAAAACTCTTAAAGGAGGAAGAATGAAATTTTACACAGTGTTCTTCGTCTTGTTTCTGACCATTTATTTAACTTCTTTGATCTCCCAATCTCCTGACTGGGGCAACGATGTCAGGATATCTTTGGGCAGAATTACCTGTTTCGACTGCGATTATCTCTGTGACGGCACGATGTTCGCTGTTGTTCAGAAAGACACAGTGGTCATGTCACCCGACAGCTACCCTGTCATCATCTACAGGTCGACAAATCACGGTGGAAGCTGGCATGTTTTTGACACCATACAATCTTTGGGCAAATATGAAAGAATGAAAGTTATAGCCAGCGAACTAGGAGACGACTACCTCTTTATTTTCTTTTTCAATGTCGGCGGACTTTTCAACAGACTCTGTCTTCACAGATACAATCTAACTGCTCACGCCCTTCAGTCAAATGAGCTGGTGTACGCATACGCATGGCCTAACAGTTTTGACGTCGCACAATACGACCACAACGGCGATTCGACTCTCTCGGCTATCTTCTGGAGCGAAGATTCCCGACTTTATTTTTACCGAAGCAACGACAGAGGCGTATCGTGGCACGGTACTTACCTGATAGATGCACACGGAAAAGCTTTCGACTCCGATGTGTCTATTTGCCAAAGTCCGAGAAACGAACTCTACTTGTCCTGGGCGGCAAGCGTTCAGTCGCCTCTGAGAGATTCGATAAATATCTACGGATGGATTTTCGGTTCGGAATACGGCAATCCGATTGGAGACTCTTTTGAAATTGCGGACAGGAATCTCGCGTGCGTCCAGCCCCGAATAGCATGTTCGAACGACCCGAACAATCCGGCGATCTGGTGCGCTTACACCTACGAATACAATCCCGGTCAAAACGACCTTGACGTTTATGTAGCTTCGGTAAAACACCCGGACAGCACAATATATCCCTGGACACAGACTACAATCGCAAGCTCGATATACATGGAATCGGGAGCGGACATCAGATTTTACAAGTCCTACGGCAACATGTACGTCAACATGTCTTATCTTTTTCACGATTTGTCGAACGACTCGACAAAGATTTTCTGGGGATGGGCGGCGGGATCAAATCACGGGACATGGTCATTTCAATCAGCTTTCATAAACAATCATCCCTGTCATTACATACCTGACGGAACTAATCCAAAAATTTGCTACTCTCCTGGCGCAGGGGCTTCCGGCAGCGCAGTGATCTACACCGGTTATCTTCGTTTTGACCTTTGGATAGACGCACCTTGGACTCTCGGAATCGAAGAGACAACGAACCAGGAGCTTCCGGTTCTTTCACAAATATACCCTTCCATAATAAAACCTTCTGAACCTCTTTATCTGATTTTACCGTTTGATTGTTCTTTTGAAGCTTCGATTTATGACATTTCAGGCAGATCGATTTTTAAATCAGGCACCGTGACAGGATCAAAAGGCATAAACACTATCAACGCAAACAATATTCGTTCGGGAGTTTATTTCATCGAAATTAAGTTTCCAGGAGTTGGCAATTCGATGGAAAGAAAAAGAATCACGGTTTTATAGAAAATATTTTCAGCGCTCTCACGACAACTCGTCTAAAGTTCTGATGACGAAATCTGCGTGTTTTTTCCTTTCGGGAATTAGATGCGGCCATCTTTTTTCGACGTATCCGGTTATCATTACGGTTTCGAGCCCCGCGTTTTTAGCTCCCGGAAGCTCGTCACTCCCTCCGTCGCCGACAAAAAAACTGTCCCTCGCTTTGACCCCGAGTTTTTCAAGGCAAATGCAATATATCTCTTTTTCCGGCTTCATGCAGCCTACACGGCACGAAAAAACGGGCGCGTCGAACAATTCTTTCAGCGGAGAATTGTCCCATCCGGATATCTCTATGACGTCAGCGTTGCTAATCAGGCCCAATAATTTTCCCTCTTTTTTCATTTTCTCAAGTGACATCAGAGAAATTTCCGGGACTTTCAGCAAAGCTCTTTCAAAGCGCTCCGTTCTGTTTTTTAGTGCCAAAAGTATTAATTCGTCTTCAATCGAAGGTTTTAGAGCGCGAATCATTTTTTCCATAATATTGTACGGATTTTTCTCTATCCCTTTGAGTTTTTCATCTACGTCGGAAAAAATCCGATCCTCCCACTCTTCCCTCGTCACTCCGATTATCTCGTGTGTTTGAGGGACATCATCGGCCAGACCGTCGAGAGTGATGAGAGTGTGAAAAAGGTCGAATATGACGGCTTTTTTGCGTGAATACATGCTTTTCAGTTTCCCGTTCACCTGAATTACTTTCCTTTCAAAAACATTTTTTTAGTTGTATAATCCACGGAATTACCTCTGAAATTATGGAAAATAAGAATAGCATAACTTCTGTTGACCTTACAACAGGATCTATTTTACCTCAGCTTGTCAAACTGGCACTGCCCGTTATCGGCACGTCTTTGATCCATCTGGCATACAGTATCACCGACATGATATGGATAGGGAGATTGAGCAGTGAAGCCGTCGCCGCCGTCGGAACTGCGGGATTTTTGGTCTGGCTCGGCATGTCTTTCATAATTGTATCCAAAGTCGGGGCAGAAATTTGCGTCGCGCAGTCAATAGGTAAAAACGACCCTGATTCAGCCGTAAAATTCGCCAGAAACGCCGTCCACATAAATTTGATAATGTCGGTTCTTTTCGGATGCTTCATATTTCTGTTCAGAAAAAGTTTCGTCGCTTTTTACGGTTTCGACAACGCTTCCGTCGTCACTATGGCCGTAGATTACGCGGGGATTATCTCTCTTGGAGCGGTTTTCATGTTTATAAATCCGGTTCTTTCCGGGATTTTCAACGGCACAGGGAACAGCCGAATTCCCTTTATCATCAATTCAGCCGGTATAACGGCAAACATAATTTTTGACCCGCTCTTTATTTTCGGCCCCGGCTTCTTTCCGAAAATGGGAGTGGCAGGCGCGGCGTGGGCTACTATCGGTTCCCAGGCGCTCGTTACTTTTATTTTTATAACATACATGAGCGTAAAAAAAATCCCTTTCAAAAAATTTAATTTTTTCAGCAAGATGTCTACCCCTCACATATCCCGGATTTTAAAATTCGGCACACCCGTCGCTGTTCAGTCCATGTCATTTACTGTCATCGCCATTTTTCTAGCGAGAGTCATAGCCAGATACGGAGCCCTGCCTATCGCGGCTCAGAAAATCGGCATCCAGGTGGAAGGAATTTCTTACATGACCGCGAGCGGATTTTCCACGGCTCTCTGCGCCTTTACCGGCCAGAATTTCGGAGCGGGAAAATGGGCCAGAATAGTCAAGGGATTCACTGCGTCTTTCTTTCTTATGATCGTGCTCGGTTTTGTGGCTTTTTCAGTCCTCTTCTTCCTGCCTTTGCAGATAATGTCTTTCTTCGTAAAAGACGCCGAGACGATTTCACACGGAATCTCGTATTTGAGAATTCTTTCTCTATCCCAGATTTTCATGTGCTTTGAGATAATCTCAGCCGGCGCTTTCAACGGACTCGGAAAAACAGTGCCTCCTTCACTGGTTTCGATTATTTTCACCGGTATGCGCGTACCGGCGGCTTACTTTCTCGCAGGCACTTTTCTCGGAATTGACGGGGTTTGGTGGAGCATCAGCATCAGCAGTGTATTCAAAGGCGTGATACTGATGACATGGTTCTTTATTTTGATATCGCGACATCCGGATATAAGAAAAAGGGATTTTTTTCCGTCACTCGTTTACAGATGGAACGTCAGATTTTTCAGGGATAAACCGCAGATATAATCGCCGTTACTCCTGCTTTTCACTCTTTATAAGTTCTTCATATATCGGAAGAAGTCTTTTTCTTGCTTCATCGCAGTATTGTTTATACGGCATTGTGTCTTCCAAAGTATCTAGCGGTTCCAAAATCAGATACTCCCATGCAGGATTTATCTCTTTAAGGGTGAATCCCTGAGAATACCTGTAATGAAGCTCGACCCTGTTTCCCGTGTCGAGCAACGCGTAAAACTTGTCCGCCAAAGGATTTCTAACACAGCCGTGGCTTCCCTGCCTTCCGAGCCGCCACCATGTTCCGGACAACGGGGCATGAGTTCCGTTGACAGTCCCGTAAACTTCCTGAAATCCAAGCCAATATCTCATCGGCGCTCTGTCCAGGACAAAATAAGCTACCGGGCTTTTCGAAAAAATCCTGCAATGCTCAGCTCTCGTCCAGTTTTCTTTCCCCGTTGAAACCACCGTCCAATATCTCGGTCTCGCCCCTTCCCACAAAACAGCGCATTGTATGTCCCAATCACAGAATACTTCGAGCCATCTCTCGGAATACAGCGTCAGCGCAAACGTCTCCTCCCTGCCCCCGCGCCTGACGATTATTTTCATAGGAGAATAATCAACACCCGTAAACGGTATTTCGAATTTTCCCCCGTTGTGATCGAAAGAATAGAAAAATGAATCTCCCCCGGCATGGATAACCACTTCTGTTCCGCCTGATGTATGGATAGCTGAAATATCGAGTATATCTTTCGCGAGTGAAGGTTTGACATAAAAAACAGCATAACTCGGAACCGTGCATTGCGGGTGAGGATATATGAATTCCGATTCAATTATGTCTCCGCCGAAAAAGAGAATTTGCTTAAAAGAGAGCTCTGTTTCGGCTATCGGGATTCTGATGTCCGGATTTTTAACTGAAAGCTTAGCCGAGTAATTACACGATACGACGGCTAATAAAAACAGCTCCAATAGGACGAACAAAGCTCCCGTGAGAAGAACTTTAATTCTGGCGCTCATGCCTGACGGCGTATTAAATTGATTTGCGGACTTTTCCGGCTTTGATACAGGCGGTGCAGACCATTTTTTTCGAAGACGTTCCTTTCTCACTCAAAACGCTTATCTTCTGAAGATTGGGAAGAAATCTTCTTTTGGTCCTGTTGTTGGCATGACTGACATTGTTACCAACGCCGGGTCTTTTTCCGCATATTTCACATTTATATGACATATTTTCTCCTGCAGTTATACTTTAAATTTTTCTGATTTTTTCACAGAGAAGTTACATTGTCAAGTTTTTTAATTTTTTCTTAGTTCGTACTTTTTTATTTTTTCCAGAAGAGATCTGTAACTTATGCCGAGTATTTTTGCGGCTTCTGTCCTTTTCCAACCTGCGCTTTCGAGAGCTCTTTTTATGACGTCTTTTTCTCTGTCCATTTTTGCCCTGTGAATTTCAGTTTCTCTCTTTCTGTCCGGTAAATAAATTTTTTCAGGATCGATAGTCGTGTCCCCCGAAAGTATCATTGCCCTTTCGATGACGTTGGCAAGTTCTCTGACGTTTCCGGGCCAGTTGTGAGACGCCAGTTTATCTAAAATGTCTTTGCCGATTTCAGGATTAAAATCTTTGTCAATCTTCAGAGATATCCTTTTTACGAGCTGTCTTGCAATATCTTCTATGTCGTCCGGTCTGTCCCTCAGAGGCGGTATTTCTATAGGGAATACAGCCAATCTGTAAAAAAGGTCCTCTCTGAATTTGCCCTTCTCGATCTCTTCTTCGAGCTTTTTGTTTGTCGCTGAAATTATTCTGACGTCGACATCTATAGATGACGCACTGCCGAGTCTTTGGATTTTTTTCGTCTCGAGGATTCTGAGTATCTTGGCCTGCGCTTCTTCGGACAGGTCTCCGATTTCGTCCAAAAAAACCGTCCCTCCGCCGGCGGATTCGAATTTTCCCTGTCTTGTTTTGCCTATGCCTGTGAAGGCTCCGGATTCAGCGCCAAAAAGCTCGCTTTCAACCAATTCTCTGGGCAAAGCGGCGCAATTGACGGGGATGAAAGGAAATTTCGCTCTCTTGCTGTTCCCGTGAATGTATTTTGCCACGACCTCTTTCCCTGAACCTGTTTCGCCTGACAGAAGTACCGTGCTGTCCATTTTTGCGACGTTTTTAGCGAGATCGAGGACTTTCAGCCAAAGTTTCGAATTTCCAGCCGGTTCGAATGAGTCTTCGGAATATTTCGCGGAACTTTCGGCCAGAGCAAGCTCTCTTTTAATTATACCTAAAAGCTCATAAGGTTCGAACGGTTTGGTTACAAAATCCTTTGCTCCTTTTTTCATTGCGCTGACGGCTACGGGAATATCGCCGTAAGCACTCATCATTATCGTAATTACTGATTTTCCGCATTCCGTTATATGATCCAGCAGATCCAGCCCGCTTCCGTCTGGAAGTCTGACATCTATCACGGCTGTAACAGGAGAATTCTTCTCAATCAGAATTTTTGCGGTGCTTATGTCCTCGGCTTCAAACACCTGGTAACCGGCTTCACAAAGAATATTTTTCAGGGCTATCCTGAGATTTTTTTTGTCTTCGACTATCAGGACATCACTCATCTCCGCTCCAGGTCATGGTCACTTTCAGCCCTCCTTCGAAATTTCTGATTTCGAGAGAGCCGCCGTGCATCTGAATTATCTTTTCGACTATGGCCAAGCCCAGTCCCACCCCTTCCTTTTTTGAAGTATAGAACGGCGCTTTTACCTTTTCAAGCTGATCGTCTTTTATTCCTCCTGCTTTATCAGTGACTTCGATTCTCTGCCAACTGTCTATCTTGTCAGTGGTTACAAGGATTTCTGCCTGGTTCGGTTCAGAGGCTTCTATTGAGTTTTGCAGGACATTTATGAGAGCTCTTCTAATCAGGTCTTTGTCGCCGACAAAAAGATTGTGCCTGAAATCCGCCTTGAAATTCCATTTGTAGTACTTTTTGATTTCTTCCGTCATTTCTTTGACGTCGAATTCGGCGAAAGACTTGTCTTTTTTTTGAGCCAACTGAGAAAAATTTTCAACTATTCCGACGAGGGATTTTGTCTCCTCGAGCAGCATTTTCGCGTTCTCATCGTTCTGCTTCTGATAGATAGCCGATGCCAGAGCGAGAAGAACTCCTGCCGAATTCCTGAATTCGTGGGAGACACCCGCTGATATCTCGGAAAGAGAAAGCATTTTTTCCCTTGTCATAAACATTCTTTCCAGGAGTACGGTTTCGGTCATGTCGTAAAATACTGCGACGGCTCCGATAATCTGTTCTGCTTCCAGTACAGGAGAGACAAATACGTCTATTATCCTTCCGTTGAGGTCAATTCTTTTTCTCTCAGGTTTTTTTCTTTCCAGACAATCGAATATAATTGTTGTAATATCCGGAGACAAAGATGAATTTCGGAGTTTTCCGTTGAGCTCTCTCTTTTCTATACCCACGATATTGAAAAGTTCCTGATTGCACTGGATGACATTCGCGTCAGCGTCAACGTCAATAATGCCGGCTTTCAGGCTCTGAAGGACTGCTCCGCTTCTCAGAGTCATATTTCTGACCCTTGTTTTTTCTATCGAATACATGTTCTCGAGTTCACTTTTCTTTTCCTCGAGGTCTTTTATTATCGCTTTCATATTTTCTATCAGATTTTCCGGTTCCGGTTTGGCTCCAGTCAGCTCTCCCATAATTCTAAGGGGTTTCATGACGTTCTCATCAGTGAATAAAACAATGGCGGCAAATGAAATCAGCACAGTTACTGCGAGAGCGGCTATAATCAGGTTTTTGTAGAGGTTTATAGTTCCGAAATCCTCTGTGCTCCTGCCGACGTAAACTCTGTTCCCGCTTGGTAAAAGAAAATTAGAAAACATGGCGTTTTTGATTTCTGATGAAGCGCTGTCCGTGGAAACATAATCGAAATAAGGCCTCATGAACGTGTAGTCGTCGGATTCCGTATTTTCAAGATAATTTTCGAGTAACTCGGTTTCAGCATCCAGTGACAGAGATATGGTTTCTCTCGCCAAGGCCAGCGAACGGTCTATGAGGATTACGGAAGCGACACACGTCAGGGCAAGGCCGGACGTAATTACTATAAAGAAAAACCTTATGCCCGAAGCATATTTCACTTTTTTACTGTCTTTTTCAATTCATCCGCTATATCGGTTACTTCCCACGGGAAGCCTTCGTTTTCCCTCCCGAAATGACCGTAAACAGCCGTTTTCCTGTAGATAGGGCTTTTCAAACCGAATCTGCTTATTATCCCCCGCGGTGACATATCGACTAGTCCCATCAGCGCTTCAGATATTTTCCCTTCATGAGCCTTGCCGGTTCCAAAAGTTTCGACGAAAAGGGAAACAGGATCGGGTACTCCTATTGCGTAAGCTATCTGTATCTCGCATTTTTCGGCCAGACCTGCGGCCACTACGTTTTTCGCCAGATAACGTGCCATATAAGCACCGCTTCTGTCAACTTTCGTCGGATCTTTTCCCGAAAAAGCGCCTCCTCCGTGTCTTGAATACCCCCCGTAAGTGTCTACCATGAGCTTTCTGCCTGTCAGACCGGAATCAGCCGCCGGGCCTCCGCTGACGAATCTGCCTGTCGGATTAATTAAAATTTTCGTGTCTCCATCGATCAATTCCCCGGGCAAAGCTTTAAATATTATCTCGTTTTTTATCACCTCGTTCAATTTCTGATGTTTCACCTCGGGGCAATGTTGGGAACTGACAAGAACCACCGAAACTCTTTTCGGCACGCCGCTTTCGTATTCAACTGTTACCTGCGATTTTCCGTCCGGCCGGAGAAGGCATTCGTTCGTAGATCTTCTGAATTCGGCGAGTCTCTTTGTCAGCTTGTGAGCAAGCATTATAGGCAGAGGCATCAACTCCGCGGTCTCACTGCAGGCAAAGCCGAACATCATCCCCTGATCTCCCGCGCCTCCAATATCAACGCCCTGTGCTATGTCTCCGGTCTGGTCGTGGAGAGAGGAAATCACAGCACAAGACTCGTAATCGAAACCAAATTTAGGATCGTCGTATCCCGCGTCTCTCACAACTTCTCTGGCAATGTTCTGGATTTCGACGTAGGCGCCGGTTGTCATTTCTCCGACCACCATTATCAGGCCTGTTGTAGCGAGTGTTTCGCATGCCACTCTGCTTTCTGGATCCTGATCCAGAGCGGAGTCAACAATTGCGTCGGAAATCTGATCGCACAGTTTATCCGGATGCCCTTCAGTAACGGACTCGGAAGTAAAATAGTATTTATCCATTTTTTCCTCTCTTTATCCAAAAGTTACAAGTTGATTTCGGAATAGCCGACGGCGTTTATTTTTTTGAAAGAACCAATTATTCTGGCGTTCTCTCCTATGATTGAATCTTCTATCACCGCGTTTTTAAGCAAAGCATTCTTTCCGACTATCGAGTTTCTTACAACGCAGTTGGTCACAGAACAATTCTCTGCGAGATCTACGTTAGGACCTATCACAGAATTTTCAATAACAGCTCGGTCAGAAACAAAAACAGGATCAATGACGGCGGATCCGGGAACCGAGTATTTCCAGGCCATTTCTTTAAGCAGATAGGCCTGAGTTGAAAACAGAGTCTCCGGTTTTCCGCAGTCGAGCCATTTTTCAATACCGAAAGTTGTAATTCTGCCGCCTCTGTTAATCATTTCCTGAAGAGCGTCGGTCAACTGTATTTCTCCCGATGTTTTTTTGCCCTCTTTTACGATTGAAGCGAGGGCTTCGAACAGCAGGTGAAATTCCCGTATACGGTATATTCCAACAATCGCCAGATTGGAAGGAGGATTTTGAGGTTTTTCGACGAGATTTCTCACCGCTCCGTCGTCAGACATTTCGACAACTCCGAAACGCCTTGGGTCTCCGACCTGGGCTACTCCTATGGAATTATCCGCCGATCTGAGAATTTTTTCGAAGTCGAACCTGAAAATCGTGTCGCCGAGAATAATCAGAGTGTCGTCATCGCTGTCACCTGTTATATATACGGCATGTCCCAAGCCAAGCATATCATCCTGTAAAACGAATCTGATTTTCATGGATGAGTAGCTTTCCGAAAGATAGCGGATAATAGCGTCGCTTTTATATCCGACTACCACGACCACTTCACGGGGGCTCATTTTCACGACCATATCCATTATATGGCCGATCATAGGTTTTCCAGCCAATCTCATCATTACTTTGGGTTCGACAAAAGTGTGCGGTTGAAGTCTTTTTCCAATCCCTGCGGCCGGTATTATTATTCTCACTGCTTTATTTCTCCGCCAAGCAAAGATTTTAATCTGTCTATCGCCGTAATCGGCAGAGGATCTATTTCGAGAGTCTCCGCGAGATAAGCGCTGTATAAATCACCGAAAGCGAGAGCCTCCATGTATGATGAAAAATAATCGTTACCGGTGAATAATATTTCGAAAGATTTGAAATTTTCAGAGCTCTCTTTCATCAATTCAGACGTTGCGGTTCTCCTTTTGCAGCTTCCCGGCTTGTCCAGGCATACCTGAACTAGATAAATAAAAACCGCATCTCTTGGCGCTCCTCCGACGACGAAATTGTGATTCATTTCGGGTAGCCAAAGGGCTTCGGCCGTCTTTTTCGCGTTTTCGTTTATCTGGCAAACCCATCTCGTCGAAGCGCTTTTTATCTTTTCCGATGAAACGGCGTAGATTTCAGCTCCGGCAGTATTCTGAGCCAGTTCTTTCATTTCTTCTTTTCTTTCAGAAAGAAGGCGCTCGACCGCAGAGGCGGCGTCAAGAATCATTTTTTCCATCGAAGGTAAAGCGCCGGATTTTTCGCAAAGCGCCGCGGCTATACCTATCATTTCAGGCAGATTTGCCCTCGGGGCTCTTCCGGACTGCATTTTGACGCTCAATAAACTTTTGTTTTTGGATTCGGTACCGAGCTTTCCTCCAGAAAACATAGGGAGCACCATGGCTTTTTTCGCAATTGCTTTTTCGAAAGACTCGAGAGTTTCTTCGGTGTTTCCGGAATAACTCACGGGTATGAAAAGAGTTTTTCCGCAAATCCAATCGGGAACCCCGTATCCTCCTCCCGAAAAGACAGGCTTTATTCCTATTTCATTCGCCACGTCAGAAAATATTCTCCCGACTATTCCGGAACCTCCCATCCCCCAAAAAACAACCGGGTCCGATTCCGGGACAGGCAAACTTTCCGCTTTTTTGTAACCGGAGACTAAATCATCAGGCCATCCAAGAATCCAGTCACGCATAGTCCTGCTACCCTGAAAGTCCAACCTTCACCGTCCTTTTTACGTATTTTCTCACTATTTCCGACGAATCCATTTTGAGAACTTCAGCCGAAACGGATTCTAGATCTTTTTTGTTCCAATGCCTTATGTGGTGTTTGAGTTCCGCTACTTTTGAAGGGGACACGCTAAGGTTGTTAAGGCCGAAACCTATGAATACCGCTGCGGCGAAAGGATCTCCCGCAGACTCGCCGCAGACGCTTATCTCTTTGCCGGCTTTTAAAGCTGTGTCTATGGCAGTTTTGACGGTTTTCAGAACAGCCGGATGCATGTGATCCCAGATGTAGGCGACCTGAGGATTGTCTCTGTCCACGGCGAGAATGTATTGAGTAAGGTCGTTTGTGCCTATCGAAAAAAAATCCACGATAGGAATGAATTTATCCATCATCAATATCGAAGCTGGTGTTTCTAGCATCATGCCCACTTTAGGTTTTTTCGAAGGAGCCTCTTTTCCGAGATCTTCCATTGCTTCGAGAATTTTCTTTTCAAAGTCAGTCACTTCTTCGACGAGTGACACCATGGGGAGCATAATTTTTACAGGTCCGTATGCTGAAGCCCTCAAAATTGCCTTCAATTGAGGGAACATGAGCTCTTTGCAGTGATCGTGCATCAGTCTGATGCCTCTGTAACCGAGTGCAGGATTGGTTTCGTCTTTCCATATTTTCCTGTGACTTTCGAGGTAAAACGGGATTTTGTCGGCTCCGAGATCGATCGTCCTGAATATGACCGGCAACCCGTTCATCTCGGATACTACGCTTTTGTATATCTTGAACTGCTCGGTGTATGACGGAAGATAATGAGGATTGTCCAAAAAGACAAATTCTGTTCTGTAAAGCCCTATACCTTCCGCTCCTGAAGCGACGGCGTATGGAACTTCAGACGTCACCTCGATATTCGCCATGACTTTTACTTTGAAACCGTCTTTTGTTTCTGCTTTTTTTCGGGATTTCTGAAGTATGATGGTGTGGTATTTTCCATTCCAGACCTTGAGTCTGTTATAGGCTTTTAACCTGAATTCCGAGGGATTGAGGACTATTTTCCCGCACCCTCCCTCCATTCCGACTACATCTCCGTTCTGAGCGTGCTCAGTGATCTTTTTAGCGTTGATTATAACCGGAACTCCGAGACTTTCTGAAAGTATTACGGCGTGAGAAGTCTTGCCCCCGAATTCCGTGATAATGCCGGCGACTTTACTGTTGAAAAGATATGATATCATCGAAGGCGCCAGGATATCGCAAATAAAAACGAACGGATCGTCTTCAGGAAGAATTGCCAGGTGAATCGCTCCTTTGTCTGAAAGTCCGGAACAAATAAGATTTCCCACGTCTTTTATGTCCTCGAAAGTCTGTTTGAGTTTTTTTGCCAGTTCATCAGTTACTATCCAAACAGCATCGCACGCAGAAAAATGCTTTTCCTTAATCAGGTTTTTTATGGCTCCGATGTAAGATTCGTCTCCGAGAAGAAACGATTGGAATTCAAAGATTCCAAGATGATAATTGCTGGTTCTGCCAATGAGTCTCGATCTGTGTAGGTCTAATGCAGCCTTTGCCTGGGAAACCGCCCGCGACAACCTGGCAATTTCGGAACCGACTTGACTGATTTCAATTTTGGTTTTCAAAGATAACTCGTCCTGCTTTTTCAGGACTCTGTAGACGTTGGACACGCCTATAGCCACGCCGGAACTTACAGGAACACCTTTAATTATTTTTTCTTTTTTTTGTGTCACTTCAATCCTCGTCAAAACCTTTCGAAAAAACTTCTTCGATTTCCTTCATGCAGTTTTCTTCGTCCTCTCCGCTGGTTTCCACTGTTAATTCCGTGCCTTTCGGAGCGGCCAGCATCATGACATCGAGCACGCTTTTACCATTGACCTTCAAACCGTCTTTTTCAAAAAACACTTCGCACTCATAGCCGTTGGCTATCTTTACCAGCATGGCGGCAGGTCTTGCGTGTATGCCAAGCTTGTTTATCACTTTTATGTTCTTTCTCATCAGGTCAATAACCCGCCATCCTTCCGGCTGAAAAACATAACATCCTGGACCTGAACTTCAACGCCGACCTTTTCACCCGCTTTTTTACATACGGGAACAAATAATTTTGCAACGAGTTTCAAATCTTTTCCCGAAAGATATATCAGTGTTTCGGAGCCCATTCTCTCGATAAGTTCGATTTCCATCTGTCCACCTGATCTGCAATCCTCCGATATAATGATTTTCTCGGGTCTAACTCCTATTACAACTTCTGAATAATCAAAACTGCCGCCAAATCCTTTCAGAAGCCCCGGGATGCCGCTTACGAAGGGAAAACCGTCTCTTCCTTCTTCGAAATGTTCAATGAAATTCATAGAAGGAGTGCCTATGAATTCTGCAACAAACCTTTTTGACGGGTTTTCGTACAGTTCCATGGGTGCTCCCGTCTGAAGAATTTTACCGCCTTCTCCAGCTTTTTTATCAGCCTTCATAACTGCTATTCTGTCACCCATTGTCATAGCTTCGGTCTGATCGTGAGTCACATAAAGCATAGTCACGCCAAGTTTCATGTGAAGCTTTGTAATTTCGCTTCTCATCTGAATCCTCAGTTTTGCGTCCAGGTTTGAAAGCGGTTCGTCAAAAAGAAAAAGCTTTGGATGTCTGACTATGGCTCTTCCGAGGGCGACCCTCTGCCTTTCGCCTCCTGAAATCTCTTTCGGGTATCTGTCCATAAGTTGGCCGATCTCCAGCAATTCCGAAGCCTCAAAGACTCTTCTCTCTATCTCGGCTTTCGAATACTTTCTCATTTTAAGCGCGAATGAAAGGTTGTCTCTGACTTTCATATGCGGATACAGCGCGTAATTCTGAAAGACCATGGCGATGTCTCTTTCTGCCGGTTCCTTGTCGTTTATTTTCTTGCCGTCGAGAAAAATCTCGCCGGAACTCGGTGTTTCAAGCCCGGCGATTATCCTCAGTAATGTAGATTTTCCGCATCCTGAAGGACCTACAAGGACCATTAGTTCACCTTTCTCGGCGTCAAGACAAACAGGCTCCAATGCCCTTGTCCCTGAAAAAAACTTGCTGACGTTTTTCAGTGACAAATAAGGCATTGCGCGAATTGAATAAAGATCAAATTTTCAGTCGTTATTCTTTTCTTCCTCTTTCCCGCTCTTCTCATCTTCATCTTTTGTCTCTTCCTCATTCTTGTCTTCTTCGTCCTCCATGTCTTCATCTTCATCGTCTATGGACCATTTTTTCTTTGTCTCCAAAAGATTTCTGTCGTCCTTAATCTTTACGAGTACAACATAGATCAAAGTCTGACCGGCACTGAAGATAGACAATTTGAGCGACAGTATTGAAAGCATGACAAGATAAAGAAGAACCGCGAGAATTATGCCGCCAATCATGGGGCCTATACCCGGCAGCGATGAAACCGTCCACACCTGAACGGATCCGGGGAATATTTTCGCGAAGAGATTGTATATTTGAGTGGGAATCATTGGAGGAATAGAAGGAAGCATGCTTCTTGCGAAGTTCCAGGTTTGGTACCACCATGCTTGTCCGGAGGGTATGTCCATGGCGGTTTTGAACAAAAATAATGTGTACTTTATCGCGATTGAATAGATAAACACACCGGCAGTCATAATGCCGCCCACTAATAACTGCCAGATCACAAACCTCCAGGTCTGCTCATTTGCCACACTGAACACTTCAAAGAGAGTGTCAAAACTGTCTCCGTTTGTGACTACTGATATAGTCGGGGATGTATAGACTGAAACTATCCACACCAAAATCAGATAGACTATAAAAAATGCGCCGAGAAAAAGGAACACTGAAAGCAGGCCGACGAGCCATGGTCCGGCAACAGGTATTTTACCCATGAGTCCAAAAAGAGCTCCTACAGCGAACAGGAAAGCGATAAAAACGGCCAGGATTATCGGTGAAAGGAAAGAACTCTTCCAGAGTTTCAGGGAATCCTTGTAAGCCTTGCCGACTTCATAAAACTCGTCACCTCTAAGCTGTTCGAAAGTTATCTTTGAAACTGCGGAAATTGTTATTGACAGAACCAACCATGAAACCAGCGCTCCGACAGCCCATATCAGCCAGGAATACCATGGCAGAGTCAGTCCGAAAGGAATCGGCGCCAGTCTTTGAAAAGTCCATATTCTGCTCAGGGAACCACCGGCTGACATCAGCGAAGCGTACGAGAATACGTTATAAACAACTGTAAGTATGACCAGTCCTATCATGGCGGCAGACATTTTCTTAAAACTGAAACCGAGCCGGCCAGCACGGAAGATATCCTTGTAATTGAAATTCAGTTTTATCACCTTTCCTCCTTCTTAAATATTATCTTCTTTCCATGATGCAGATAATGAATCTTATATTAATTCGGATTTTTTCTCAAGAAAATCGTTTCCTACCCCCACCTGGACTTTTCTGAACCTCGCCGGTGAAGAGCCGTGCGACATTTCCGCCGTTTGTCCCGGTTGACCTTTTCCGCAGTTTCTCACGCCCCAAAGCTTCCACTCTTCCGGTCCGGCGATGCGGTCGCAGGAATTCCAAAATTCGGGCGTCGAGCTCTGATAATTTGCGTTTTTGAGCAACCTGACTTTCTTTCCTTTTTTTATCTCCCACGCCGCTTCAACACCGAACTGAAAATTCAGCCTCATCTGGTCTATAGACCAGCTTTTATTAGTGTCCATCAGTATACCGTCTTCAGTGTCTGAAATGATGTCGTCGAGCGATCCTTTTCCGGGCATGAGGCTTAGATTGGCTATTCTGACAATCGGTATGTTAGAATAACCCTGTGCTCTGTTGCATCCCATGCTTTCAGGCTGGCCTGTCTCAAAGGCGACTTCCCTGTTTGTCATGTATCCGGAAAACACTCCGTTTTTGACTATGTGCCATCTTTTGGCAGGTACGGCATCGTCGTCGAATCTCGCCGTAGAAAGCCCTCCGGGCAGAGTGTTGTCTGCCACGAGATTGACAATTTCTGAACCGTATTTGAAATTTCCAAGCTTTTCCATTGTGGCAAAAGATCTCCCGGCGTAATTTGCTTCATAACCGAGAACCCTGTCCAATTCGGTGGCATGACCCACCGACTCATGTATCTGAAGAACCATCTGTGTTCCTGTCAGAATTATGTCTTTTTTACCGGTGGGACAATTTTCAGCCGTAAGAAGCGCTATCGCATCTTCCCGGACAGTTTCCGCGTTTTCTAGCAGAGCCAGGGAGTTGATGAGTTCATAACCCGCTGACAGATACTGTCCCCTGTGCGTGTTGGGGAAAGTCCTTTCCTGCATATCGTGGTTACCGACTGCTATAGCCTGGTATCCCGATCCGGACCTCAAGTAAATCTGCTCGACGAAGCTTCCTTCGGACGTCGCCAGCCACTGATGCTCCCTCCAGAATTCCATCATACATACGGCCGCCTTTATCTCAGGCTTTTTTCTCAGAATAGAATCAACGGCCATCATCAGGTCGAGTTTTTCCGACAGGGGAACTTTGAAAGGGTCAATTATATACGGCGTCATCCAGAATTCTTCGTATGTTTTCTCTTTGGCGAGGTTTACTTTTCTGTCTCTCACTTTTGCCGAAGATTTGGCTATCTCGACTGCGAGAGCGGCGATTTTGTCCACCGACTCGGGTTTCGCACCTGATGAAGAGGCAAAACCCCACGATCCGTCGCACAGGACTCTTATACCGAATCCTTCAGTCTCCTTGAAATCGAGAGCGGTCGGTTTTCCGTTTCTGATTTCGATCATTTCGGTTTCGTCCATGACAATCCTTATATCGGCGTATTGTGCGCCTTCTTTTTTCGCTTTATCTATTGCTCTGAACGCGAGTTCTTTCATCTTTCCCCCCCTAAAAATCGGTGTTGCTTGAAAAGTGGAAGTCACTGATCTTCAAAGAGGGTGTCACGTATCCGCCCCCGAAAAACCCTCCCGTCAGTTTTTGCTCATCTCCAACCATGTCCACTTGCGAAAAAGCATTGAGCACGCTTTCAGTGAATCTGAAATTTTTGAGCGCTTTAGTTACTTTTCCTTTTTCAATAAGGAACAATCCGTCTCTTGTCATGCCTGTCACGGTCACTTTCATCGGGTCGAGCATATTGGTGTAATGAAATCTCGTCACCAAAATACCTTTTTCCGTCGAGGAAACCATATCTTCAAATCTGGAATCTCCGCTCGACATCACAAGGGCTCTCGGAAACGGACCATGGCTGTTGGGCTGTTGGAGTGAATGTCCCGTCGTTTCGGTTTTTGCAATGGCGGCAGTCTTTCTGTCGTGCACGACGCCTTTTGCAACCCCTTTGTCTATAAAAACCACCTTCTGCGTTGGCAGACCGTCAAAATCAAAAGGGCAGGCCCTGAAAAGTTCATGCCCGACATTATCCGTTATTGTTATTTTATCGCTCATCACTTTTTTGCCGATACTGCCGCTCATGAAAGACCTGTTTTCGACAAAAGAAAGGCCTCCGAAACTGCCCCAGCCGAGGAATGCCAGAAGATCAGCTACCGCGGCAGGTTCCAGGACTACTGTGTAAGCCCCGGGAGGAAGCTGTTCCAGTTTTCTGCTCGCGTCAGCCTTCTCTACGGCGATTTTTACGACCTCTTCTATCGAGACTTTCGAACGGTCGAACGACGAACAGCTCGCCCAACCGGAACCTAAGTCGTTCATCACCGACAGCGAAAGGGAAAAGGCGGTGCGGCTGTGCTCCCTCCACATTCCCTTGTTAGTGGCTATAACAAGCGAAACTTCGCCGTTCCTGAGAAATCCTGCGGCTTGCATTTTCTTTTTCGAAGCTTCACCGACGCACTCACGTATGATATCCGTTCTTTCGGAAGGGTTCATTTCTGCAGTCTTCTTTGCATAAGCAGAATCATCTAACACCTGATCCGATGAATCGATCAGGTGGAGGATATCTTCATCCTCTTTGGAATATTTATTGACTTCAAGAGCTTTTATACGAAGTCTCCTTAAGTTTTCTCCTGAACAGTCGTTGGATGAAACGGTTGAAGTTCTGTTCGACTCTATCACCCTCAGGTCAAGATCCATGCCCTCGTTTTTGACGTTCTGGGTTATCGAGTTGTTCGAAAATCTCGTAGAAGCCATATTGTAATAATTCGCCACGATTTCAGTTTCCGCTCCTTCAGCCCCTCCGAGAAAGTCTTTTATCGTCTTTCTGTCTATCATCTTTCCTCCTTTATCTCAGCAAAACAAACTTGCCGGTTGTATTCAACCCGTTTGCATTAAAAAAATAAAAATACGTCCCCGAAGACACCATACGTCCTCTTTCGTCCCTGCCGTCCCAATTAGCAGAATAAATCCCTTCTTCCAATACTTCATCAATTAATTCCGACACAATTCTTCCTGTTGCATCAAACACTGCCAATTTTACGTGTGTCACAAAAGGAACAGAAAATTTTATGAAAAATCTCCCCCCAGACGGATTGGGGTAAACATTTAAGATTGAAAAATCAGTTTCGGATATCCTTGGGCTCCGCGTCTGTTCACCGACACTTGTACCGGAATGCAATTTCAACGAAACGTCATCAAAAAAGTATCCTATGTCGTTTATAGTGCTGTCCGATCCGAACCTCCAGGCAAATTTCATATACCCCTGAACAGGGACAATTGCGTTTTGCATCGCCCAAACGTAATGACTTCCCGTATAAAATGAATCGCCGAAATTATAACCACCGAATCCACTTGAAACTCCGGTGTATCCTTCCTCAGGGAAAAGCGGAAACCAGGAACCTCCGCCGTCTGTTGAAAACTCAATTCTGCAGCCGTCATATTCATTCTGTATCCGATACAAATGCCAGAAACTCAATACCGAATTACTCGTGCAGAATATATCCTTCGAAATGACTCTCGAGTCATTGACGCCGTTTTCATAATAGCCAAGTGAATTCCCGCAATACATTGACTTTAAAGGCGAATGCCATTTCCTTGTAGTGACGTTCCATGCAGTCGATCCTGAATAAGCCCAATGCACCTCTGAATCGAAATTCTCTTCGAAAACGACGGATCCTACCGCGAGAGTAAAAGTGTCATAAAACACATTAGAGTCTGCCGCCTGTTGGCGTAATTCGAACTCGCAATAATGAGACATCGAGCAAGATGCTGAAACTGATATTTCGAAAGCATCGTCAAACCTCATAGTTGAATTTGGAGGGATAGTATTTACTATTTCAACAGAGTCGGCAAAAGAAAAAAAACTTTCGTTTCCGACTTTCCTGAGTTGCATCTGAATCTGATCTGCAGTTCCGCTTCCTGAATTTTCTATCGACACTGAAACATTAAAATCATTGCCCGGCATAATCACAGAAGGTCCGTAGCAATTCACTACTTTCAGGTTTTCCGAGTTCACTTCGAGAAAAAATGAAGTCGTCCAAATTCTTCCTGAATCATCGAAACATACAAAATCCAGCGGTATTTTATGGTCATCAAGCAATCCGTATGCTAATGTGAATCCGAGGGGATCGGTGGATATAATAGTGTCATAGGGATTGATATCCCCGAAAAACAATGTGTCTGCCATCAGAGCGATTCCAGAGTCGTCAGTCGCCAAAAACGCTTGGACTCCCGTGGCCTTCGAAATACCCCAATTTGCTGCTGCAACATACATTTCGTAGCTCATTCCTGGACTTAACTGCCCGTTTTCTTGTCCTCCACAGATTGTATCAATATACGCCATCACTACGTAGGGTTCGTTTAAAGAAATCTGCAGAGTCTCTCTATAGAATAAATGATCCGGAGTATAAACAGTGAACACTACCGGTGAATTGTCCGCAATAGAATAGGCAATGTTTGCAAATCCGTCTGTGCCGGTCTTCGCCTCAAACCAGATTTCAGAGCTTTGATGCCTCGAAAGGCAGCACGATGCGTTAACCAGAGGTTGTTTTCCGGAAAAAACCGAAACAATGAAATTGTAATTGCCTTGATTGAGTCTCGGAGAATGATTTACTGTCATAGCTGTAGGTTCACGGGAATATATCTGCGTCTGAGGGTCTCCGAAAAGATTTAGTTCCACCATCGACCAATGATCCATATCGGTCATGGGATTTGAGTTAATGCCGAATACTATTTTATCTTTTGCAATAGACAGCGCTCTACCGATATTTTTCAGATCCAGTCTGTAAACCGCATCGGCCGTCCATAGGCTTAACCAATCAGAACTGCCTAAACCGGGCGCTTGTCCCCAACCGTATCTCGAATTGAAAATCCCCGCGACCGCCCCACCGTTAGGTGAGTTGAACAAATGCTCGGCGAGACAGTCTTTCTGATCGAACCATCCTGCTTCGCAGGCTATGGAATGAACAACCCCGATTTTCATGCCGTTCGTCAGTGCGTCCGCCATTAATTTCGTCATCATATCGTTTGGGCTGTTGTGCCAGTATGTTCCGTTTTCGTTGCCGTGAGAAGCGATATGACACCAGCCGTAACCTCTGCTCAGAGAATCGCTGAAACCGTTGGGATGAAAATAAAAGGATTCGTACATTTTAGTGTGAGACCAATTCGGGGGGAGACAGTTATCGGCTATCGAATCACACAAAATACTACCGTAATGATTATAGCTGGGCCAAAGCAAACCGCCTCCTTGAAGAGACTTTTCCAGAAAACCATGTGGCGGATACATCTCGTATGTTAAAACTTTATCAATATACTTCAACACTTGGTAAGGTTCGGTTACAGGAAATCTGCCCACATAGACATCACTGAACCAGTCGCACCCGTCGACGGAAAGTTCTCCGTAAAGAAGGTTTCCATTGGCATCCCAGTCCGATGAATAAGGGACAACATCAGAAAAATACATATCGCACGAAGCGTTTTCGGAGTAACTTGTTCCGACTTTGACCGGGACCATTCTCGCACCGAGATTCTCATAATCACCTGCGAGAACAAGATAAATAAGTCCATGATTTCTGTGGTAATCTTTTACAAATTCCCTCATTTTTTCAAGGTCGTCCCTTCCCGGATAAGTAGAGGTAATCCACTCTTTCGTGAACAAACCTGCTCTTACGCCTTTTTCCGTTTTCCATCTCAAAAGTTCTTCGAAATACGGGGATAGGTATTCAGGAGCTATTATCACGTATTCGTAATATCCGTTTACTGAAAATTTTTCCTGGGGTGAATTTGTTCGAACATCTTCAGGATTTGCCACGAGAGACTTGACGTCTTCTCCGAAAATACGTATTTGCTCTGCAGCCAAAAATACGGCTTCACTTGTTCCTTCGTTATATTTTACTGTCACTTTTGCCGAGGCGAGAAGCTGAAGATCTCCGGTGACGGGATTGTATCTGAAAGGGCAAAAACACACGCATCCCAGCATAAATCCTGATTTATTTCCAGTAAAAAAGTTTTCGAGAATTGTTTCCGGGTAATATTTGTCCGCGGAATAGATACTTGTGTCCTCGCTCTGAAAATCATCGGCAAAACCGTAAGGACATGGATTTTGCGCAGGGAAAATCCTGTGCGTGCCCAGCGGGATCCATTCCTCATCCGTTATTTTTACCTGGGTAAGTTCAGAAGCAGCTGGAATACTGTACATGACCTTTACAGTCGGAAGAGACGGAACACCGCCTGTTCTCATAATTCTGCCCCCAACTATGCTGACAAGGCTGTAAATTCCTTCTTTTTCAACGGAGACATCATCGTATGAATGCATTAAAAAGTACGAACTCTCGCCCGCATGAATTTTCGCGCCAAATAAAAGTACGCAAAAAGATAATACGCAGATTTTTGTTGAACTCATCTATAATGCTGACTTCCCGGGATATTTTATCAAAAAATCCTCGGATTTCATACAGATAATCTCATTGACAAGTATTGCCCTTGAAATATATCCTTTTCCGTGTATTTTGCTAATTCCTGGAGGATATATGGAAATTTCGGTTGAAAAAAAAATCAGCGAAGAAAGAAAAAAAAACATCGGAGCCGAAAATTGGCCCATATGGTCATGCCCGGCTGAAACATTTGACTGGGAATACGATGAAAACGAGACCTGCATTATACTCGAAGGAAAAGTCAGAATCAAACACGGAGAAAACAAAGAAACTGTGTTTGAAGCCGGTGACCTGGTCTTTTTCCCCAAAGGCTTGAAATGCACATGGATAGTCGAAAAACCCGTGAGAAAACTCTACAAATTCGGATGATATGAGTTTCGACAGAATGATAAGCGCTCTTGGCGACTACTGGTCTTCAAAGGGATGCTACATTGCTCACCCATACTCGGGCGAAGTCGGCGCGGGCACTTTCAATCCTTTCACGTTTCTTTTTTCCCTCGGGAAAAAACCTGTCAGGATAGCATACGTCGAAATTTCAAAAAGACCGAAAGACGGCAGATACAACGACAATCCTTTGAGGTTCCAGCAGTTCACTCAATTTCAGGTCTTGTTAAAACCCTCGCCGTCCGACGTCAGACATCTGTATATTGAAAGCCTGGATAAAATAGGAATAAGGGCAGAGGACCACGACATCAGATTCGTTGAAGACGATTGGGAATCCCCCACTTTAGGCGCTTCGGGCCTGGGGTGGGAAGTGTGGATCGACGGGATGGAAATCAGTCAATTCACTTATTTTCAGCAAATGGGAGGCATTGAGCTGGAAATTGTTTCCGCTGAGATGACTTACGGATTGGAAAGAATTTCTCTTTTTCTGCAAGACAAGGGCCGTGTCCAGGACATAGCCCTTTCTCAAAATCTCAGGTGGAACGATGTATACGGAAGATCAGAAACCGAATGGTGCAAATTTAATTTCGAAAAAGCCGACATAAAACTCTGCTCCGAGATTTTCGAGAAATATGAAAAAGAATCCGCCAGGCTTATAACGGAAAACCTCGTTTTTCCGGCTTATGACTATGTCATAAAATGCTCTCATCTTTTCAACATTCTCGATGCAAGAGGAGCGATAAGCCCTGACGAAAGAGCCGCATACATAGCAAGAATAAGAAAACTTTCGAGAAGCGCGGCAAAAAAATTCGTCGAAACCGAAAATCAATATGAATAAAAACCTTCTTCTTGAATTGTATTGCGAAGACATTCCTTCTTCTTATCTTTTACCGGCTACTTTGGAACTCAAAGAAAAAATTTCCGAGTTTTTAAGAACATCAAATCTTGCGAATGAAGAAGTCTGCTTTTTTTTCACACCGAGAAGAATAGCACTTACCGTGAAAAATCTTGCCACAAAACAACCGGATTCGGAAATTTTCGTTGTTGGACCTTCTTTGAAAATCGCTTTTGAAAACAAAAATGACGGAACTTCCTCTGAAAACCTCCTCTGTTCGGGAACAACGACAAAAGCTCTTGAAGGTTTTTTAAAGAAAAACAGCGCTTCAAAAAACGATCTTTTTGTTCAAAAAACCGACAGGGGCGAATTCGTTTGCATAAAAAAATTTCTCAAAGGCAAAAAAATTCAAGAACTTGTATCCTCGTGGCTTCCGGGCGCGTTAACGTCGTTGAAATTTCCAAAAACGATGAGATGGGAACTGTCGGAATTCCGCTTTCCCAGACCTTTGAGAAACATCGTCCTTACATACGGAGATGAAATCATTCCTCTTGAGATAGCCGGGGTAAAATCAACTTCAAAAACAAGGTCGTCGCGTTTGACTGAAAAATCGGAATTTGATGTGACTGCTGAAAATTACAGGGAAGAACTGAGAAAAAACAAAATAATCGCCGATCATTCAGAAAGAAAAACGCTTCTTTCTTCTCTACTGGAAAACAAATGTACTGATTTGAACGGAACTCTGATTCGCGATGAGGATTTACTCGACGAAGTCTCGAATTTAGTCGAATATCCTGTTCTGGTGACCGGCAGACTTCCCGAGGAATACATGAATCTGCCCTCTGAAATAATAACAACCGCGCTGAAAAGCCATCAGAGAGATTTTTCAGTCGCCGGAAAAGACGGCCGGCTCCTGCCATATTTTATATACGTCGCCGACGGAATATCCGCAAGGGCTGCTGAAAACGCTGTGAGAGGCAACGAAACAATAGTCGGCTCAAGGCTCGAGGACGCGTTTTTTTTCTTTCTTGAAGACACTAAAATTTCTCTTGAAAACTTTATGGACAAGCTCGGCGAGATGACATACATGAAGGGTATAGGATCTCTCAAACAAAAAACCGAGCGTTTGACGGAACTCGTTTCTATTGTTAAAAAATTCTGTCCTGATGAAACCGACCCTTTGACACTTGAAAGAGCTTCCCTTCTCTGCAAATGCGACATGGCGACTTCAATGATAAGAGACGGCAAGGAATTCACTTCACTTCAAGGCGTCATAGGAAGCTATTACTCTTTGAAATCAGGTGAATCTGACAAGACTGCAGCCGTTATAAGGGATCATTATCTCGAAACAGCATCAAAAAACCCATCGACCTACTCCGACGAAACCGTTGTGCTCGGAATCACAGACAAAATGGACCATCTTTGCGGATTCATTTCAAAGCTCGGCACTCCCAGCGGGTCTGCCGATCCATACGCGCTCAGGAAAGCGGCAAACCTTATAATTCAATTCCTTCTCGAAAAGAAGTGGCACGCGGATTTCGATTCGTGGATCAAAAAAAATCTCGACTTGTATCATGAGGAGGGACTCCTTTGCGAAGTTGTACTGGAAAAAGCTTTTGACGACATAAATGAGTACCTTTTAGATAGAACTTCGAGGGCATTAAAAGACAGAGGAATCAGATATGACGTGGCGGAAGCCGCTTTATCAGTGTCTTCGAACGACTGTCTCAAAGCTTTTGAAATTGCCTTCGCTCTGTCTAAGTACAGAGAACAGGAAAATTTCATAGACCTTGTAATAGTATCAAAAAGAACGGAAAGAATACTCGAAGATTTCGAATTTGAAAACGAACCGGCAGAATCGCTTTTTGAACTCAATCATGAAAAAAACCTGTATTCTTCTTTAAACGGAATAAGACCTGTAGTAGAGAAACTGCTTTCAAGTGAAGATTATTCTGGCGCCATGGACGAGCTTTTGAAATTGAAAAAACCAATCGACAGCTTTTTCGACAACGTCATGGTCAACGTCGAAAACAAAAAACTGACAGAAAACAGAAAAGCACTTCTTTACTCAGTTTCCCGGCTTTTCAGAAAGCTGGCCGATTTTGGAAAGATAGTAATAGAAGGTACTGAAAAAAATCAATCTTCATGACCTGTCTCTTTTGAGCCTGTTTTTGATCGCATTATTTATCGTGTCCTGATTCGCTTCATGAGGCATCGTTATACAGCCTTTCCCGAAGCTTTCCCTGTTCCATACGCGTGAAGTCTCTATCGCATTCTTGTTTAAAGCCCAGCACCTCCTCGCGACTCCGCACATAACATCCCAGCTCATTGCCGAAATGATAATTCCGTCTTTTTCCGGGGATCCGTCGAGAACCAGTCCGAAACCACCGTTGCTCGCCCTGCCTATACCGACCCCGCCGCCGTTTGAAAGGACGGCAAGCGTCATGCCCCTCGCGGCATTGCCCGCGAAGCACTGCACCGACATTTCTGCGGAATACCGGCTTCCGTCGTATATGTTGGCCGTCTCCCTGAAAGGAGAATCAGTGCCGGAAACGTCGTGATGATCCCTGCCGAGCATGACGGGACCGATTTCTTTATCTCTCACCATTTTGTTGAATTTCAGGGCTATTTGCATTCTTCCTTTTTCATCGGCGTAAAGTATTCTGGCCTTACTGCCCACAACGAGGTTGTTTTTGGACGCGTCTTTAATCCACACATAGTTGTCTCTGTGAAGCGAGCTCAATTCAGGATCCAGACACGCCATCGCGGCTTTGTCTGTTTTTTCAAGATCTGCCGTTTTTCCGGAAAGACAAATCCATCTGAAAGGTCCGAATCCTTTGTCAAAGCAAACGGGTCCCATTATGTCCTCGACATAGGAAGGCCATATAAAACCGTCGTTTGTGTCTCGCCCGTTTTTAGAGATATCCTTTTGGCCGGCCTCAAATACTGACGCCATAAAACTGTTCCCGTAGTCCCAAAAATGCGCGCCTTTTTCCGTCAGTTTTTTCAGCACGGTAAAATGCCTTTTCAGGGATTCGTCCACTTTTATTCTGAACTCCGCCGGATTCTCCGCGAGGAGCTTTCTGCCCTCTTCGAAAGTAAGCCCGGCTGGCGTATAGCCTCCTTCGTATACGGCGTGGCACGAAGTCTGATCCGAGATAAGTTCAATCCCGGTTTTATTCGATTCGCAGTATTCAAGAAGGTCAACTATGTTTCCGTGATAACCTATCGACACAGGCTTTTTGGATTTTCTGTATTTCTCGACCGTGGAGAATATTTCGTCGAGGTCATCGGACACGACTTTTACCCACCCTTGGGAATGTCTCGTCTCAATTCTCGATAGGTCCACTTCCGCTATCACTCCTATACCTCCTGCTATCTCTACGGCTTTGGCCTGGGCTCCGCTCATTCCTCCAAGACCTGAAGAAACAAAGAGAATTCCCGCCAAATCTTTATCTTCCGGTAAATCGAGATATTTTCTGCCGGCGTTTAGCAAAGTTATGTAAGTCCCGTGAACTATTCCCTGCGGACCTATGTACATCCATCCTCCCGCTGTCATCTGTCCGTAATTCGAAACTCCGAGCGCCGCCGCTCTGTTGAAAATATCAGAATTGTCCCATTGACCGACAAGAAGTCCGTTTGTCGATATAACTCTCGGGGCGTTTTTTTTAGAAGGGAAAAGCCCGAGGGGGTGACCGGACATAACTACGAGCGTCTGGTCGTCGCTCATGACTCCTAGGTATTTTTTTATTAGATGATACTGCATCCAGTTCTGGCAAACCTGACCTGTTTCTCCGTAGGTAACCAGTTCGTAAGGATAGAGGGCGACTTCGAAATCCAGATTGTTGTCTATGTTTACTTGAAGAGCCCTGGCGTCCAAAATACCCTCGTATTCTTCCACGGGTCGCGCTTTAATGTTGCCTTCCGGCCGGAACCTGTAAGCGTATATTCTTCCTTTAGTCATCAGTTCATCGAGAAATTCAGGTGCAAGCTTTTCGTGAAATTTCTCGGGTACGTACCTGAGAGCATTTTTAAGAGCATTCGCGATTTCTTCGTCTCTCAGAGGCATTTCTCTTTTCGGAGCTCTTCTTATGTTCTTTTCAAATTTTTTTTCGTCAGGTATTTCATCAAAAATACAGATTTTTCCAGGATTTCCAGATATATCACCGGGCATTCAAACCTCCGTTTTGCGGCAACAATTTACATGTGCCCAATAAGTTCAGACAATAAAACGCTCAGTTCCTCTATTTTATAAGGCTTTAAAATTCTGCCGCTGAAACCGAATTTTGAAAACTCCGACAGCACGGGATCGTCTGAATAACCGCTCGAAACTATTCCGACGGCTTTCTCGTCGCAGTCTTTTATCAGTTTCATGGCTCTTTTCCCGCCCATCTCTCCGGGAACCGTCAAGTCGAGTATCACCGCGTCGTATCCGCCGCCTTCTTTCATTCTTTTTTCGTACATTTCTACAGCCTGAGTCCCGCTGGATGTGACGTCGCACTCGTAACCCAGATACGAAAGCATATCATGCGTATTTTCCCGGATCATGTTCTCGTCGTCCATGACAAGAATTTTACCTTTCCCGTAAATCAGCTTCTCGGTTTTTTTCTCCTGTTTTTCATCAAGGTGTGTGGCAGGAAGATACAAGTTAAACACCGACCCCTTGCCGATTTCCGAATAGACCGTTATGTGTCCTCCGTGATTTTTGACAATGGTGTAGCAAATGGAAAGCCCCAGTCCACTGCCTTTTATCTTGGTCGAATAGAAAGGATCGAATATTTTTTTCAGATTCTCGGGCGGGATACCGTTCCCTTCGTCCTTAACCGATATTTTTACGTAGGTGCCGTCTTTGAGAGGGAGAGTAGATATTCCGCCGACCTTGAAATTTTCGGCTTCAATTGTTATGGTTCCCCCGACAGGCATCGAGTGATCCGCGTTTATAACAATATTATTGATGACCTGGCTCAATTGACCCGGATCGGCTTCGACGTTGGAAAGATTTTCCGAGAAACGGAACTCGCACTTCGATTTCGACCCCGTCAGGGCGAAATTGGCTGTTTCCTTCAGAAGGTCTTTCAACGACACTACATTTTTTACAGGGGCTCCTCCTTTGGAAAACACGAGCAATTGAGTCGTCAGGTCTTTTGCTCTGTCTATGGCTTTCTCTGCTTTGTCGAGATATTTTATCTTGTCTTTTTCAAGAGGCAGTATTTTTGCTAGCGAAATATTCGCCAGAATTCCGGCGAGCATATTATTGAAATCATGAGCTATTCCTCCGGCGAGAAGTCCTACCGTTTCGAGTTTGTCAACTTTAAAAAGCTCCTGTTCGATTTTGAATTTTTCAGTGATGTCCCTGAATACGAGCACTACTCCTATAATCTTCCCCGACTTGTCCTTGATGGGAGCGGCGCTGTCGGCAAGAAGACGTTCCATGCCGTTTTTGGATACGAGTGTGGCTCCTTCCGTCATGCTCGTGATTTCACCGATTTGTATAGCTTTATTAACCGGATTTTCCAATGGTTTTCCCGTGTCTTTCTCAATAATTCTGAAAACTTCGTCGACTGATTTTCCGACGGCTTCTTCTTCAGTCCAGCCGGTCATTTTTTCGGCCACTGTGTTTATCAGAATGACATCGCCTTTCATATCAGTGACAATTACTCCGTCTCCAATCGATTTCAAGGTCACCGACAACCTCTCTTTTTCAGAAGCGAGGTTTTCCTCCGTTTCCTTGATCGCGGAAATATCCATCACCATGCCAGTCAATGTATTTTCTCCGTAGTAAATGTTGAGCAAGGCTCTTTTTGTTCTGTCTTTGGGGGTTTTCAGGTCTATTTCGTAATTCTCAAGTTTTTTGACTTTCCGGATTTCATCAATGAGTGTTTTTCTGTGCTCGGGAAAAGCGTAAAAAGACGGGACTCTTTCATTTATCAATGCCTGAGAATTTTCACAATCCAGTATCCTGGCCATCGCATCGTTGGCAAAAATAAAATTGCCTTCCACGTCAGTGATGAAAACTCCGACGAGGGAATTGTCGACGATTTCCCTGTATTTTCTTTCAGAATCTTCGAGCAGTTTCTTCGTTTTTTCTTTTTCGCTGGTTTCATACGCCAGAGAAACTATATCGGACACCGAGGCCGCAAAATTCTCGTCATCGTCCGTCCATTCCACAAAATGTCCTGTACTTTCAAAACAAAGAACACCGATTACGGCTCCTTTTGACCTTATTGGAGCATCAAGCAATGAATAAATATCCATCGCCCTGCAGTAGCTTTCTGAGAATTCGGACGATATTGGGTCTGAATAAACGTCGTCGACAGACACGATTCTGTTTATTTCAATAGAATTGAAATAAAGCGGACATTCGTCGGTTTTGATTACGGTTCCCTTTTCAAACCTGTTCGTTATTCTGTTGAACATAAGATGGCAGACAAGTTCTGACTGATCCTGGTTGTAAAACCACATACTCGAAAAAGTAACTTTCAGCGCCTGGGCGGTTTTTTCGAGCAGCAAGGCGTAATATTCTTCGAGATCATCATTTTCGGCTCTGATCAACTCAAACAACGCATCCTGATATTTCTTGGCCCTGTCGTTTTTATCTTTTCTTCTGTCTTCCTCGAATTTCTTTGCGGTTATGTCTTCGGTCATTATCACGACCCTCTCTACATTTCCGTCTTTTCCTTGTATCGAATAAAAGTAATGCGAGATCCATATCGCATCTCCTATTCTCGGTCTTTGAACGTGAAGCTGGGGGATATAAAGAGACCCGCCGATTTTGTAAATGCCTTCGACTTCAACAAGCCACTCTTTCATGTACGAATCCTTGTCGTCGGTCTTGAATTCCTTCCTGTCTTTTTTATCATCTTCGATGTCTTCGTCGGACATGCCCCACAGTCTTTTCCATTTATCGTTATAATACAGCAACGTCCCTTTGCTGTTTCTGACAGAAATACCAATCGGCGAATTTTTTATTATCGCGTTGGTCATGTCGCCGGTAATCAGTTTTTCTATATTTGAGGCTTTTATGGAGTCAAGCATCCTGTTAAGGTCCGCTCCGAGTTTTGATATCTCGTCGTCGCCTTTGAATTCGAGCCTTTTGTTTTCGTCTGTATTTTCAATCAGTTCGTCGGCAAATTGCGATAGGATTGAAATCTTGTTCAGAACGAGTCTGTCCACCGTCCATATCGTCAAAAGCGCAAACACAATGCAAATCGCTATGATGAAATAAGGATTAAAAAACAAAAAATCAGTGATAAAAATCAAAAGAGCCAGCAACAGTGCTATTGCCGCAATAATCAAATGCGTTCTGGTTCTTAAAGACAAAGTCCTT
>JAFGSQ010000056.1 GCA_016934535.1 candidate division WOR-3 bacterium | reverse complement strand
GAAATAAAAGCGGGAGACGGGATTCGAACCCGCGACATCCACCTTGGCAAGGTGGCGCTCTACCAACTGAGCTACTCCCGCGTTTAAAATTGATTTTATCAAAGGCTTTCTTCGTGTCAAGTTTTATCTGAAACCCAGGGCTTTTCCGGCGTCCTTTCCAAGGACGACAATAATCCTGTCTTCTCTGAGCCTGACAGAAGGTATTGAAGAAGCGAGACTTTCTCCAGCAAAAGAAGGATAACTCACTACATTCATGTACTGAGGCATGCTTTCTTCGGAACGCGAGGAGGCGACAGAAATTTTATTTATGCGCGACATAAAGAGAATGTTTTCGTCCCATTCTTTTCTGTGTCTCGGCCAGACACTCCCTCTCTCCCTTTCGATCGACCTGCATGCTGCGTGAATAAAATAAGGCAGGCTACTCATAGAAGAAAAAGAAAGTGCCGGTCTGAAAAAAATTCTGCCGGGAGAAAAATAAACGCACCTGCTTGCATTTATGTTCAACAAATATTTTCTCAAAAAAATTTCACAAAAAAAATCTATGCATTCTCCAGCTTGCGATGAATCTTCTTCGTCGGCAAGAGAGTATAGAATATAAGTAGCCGAACTTTCGGGAGGTGCAAAAAAACTGTTGGCCTTCTCAACAATATATATTCTTCCGGTCAAGCTCAGAAAAGAATCTATTTCTCTCGAGTTTTGATCGTAAAATGACGAAGCGACTGCTTGAAAAAGGCTCGAATTGTTCATGATTATTACTCTCAAAGTGTCTGAGCAGACATCCAAGCAGAGTGGAATTTCTTCTCCGTTGTCAATGCCGAGGTCGACTGGACCCGGAACAGAACAGCCTGATAAAGCGAATATGTATAAAACAAGAAAAGCCGGTTTAGTTTTCAGCAACAATCAGATCCCTTATGCATTCGTTGTCGAATATCCTTTTTCCTTCTCCATCGAGAAATCTGTAAAATGGGACTATTATGGGGAGCGGGTTTTTTTGAATGACGGTTTTGTAATGACCCGGTTTGTATTTGCCTTTTTTGCTTTTCACTGAATTTATTGAAATCGGATTTTCGTATGATTTTGCCCAGCCTGCCGAATGCACCGATTTGAGAAAATCTGTTGTTTCAGCACTGAATCCGTTTTTCTTTGCTATGAAATCCCAGTCAATCGGAATTTTTTTTATATTTTTATCATCGAGGTTATTGAACGACTCTATTGATTTTATCCATTTTCCCAGCCATTTCTTCTCTCTGTCTTCGAATATGTGGTCTCTTTGGATTTCTCTGTCCAGCCAGTTGAAAAAAACGTTTTCAGCCAAATTCTCACCTTGCGGCAGTGTTATTTTAACTATGCCCTTTATTTCGACAGATGTTTTTTTTCCCGTGATTTTGACGTTAGCGCGCGCGGCGAGAAAAAATTCGTTGTTTTTAACCGAAGAAATATTCAAATCTCCGGAAGCATACAGGATACTGTCTTTAAAAACTGATACTCCGCTTTCCTTTTTAGGGGGAATTTTTCTGTCGTTCAAAACCGGTTCACTTTTTACCGTTTTTGGTTTTGCAGAAACTGATTTATTTTTTATTTGCGGAGAAATCTTCTTTTTAACTTTTTTATTTTCATTTTTTTTCACTGCTTCACCTCTTTTCAGCTGATCCGGTAAATCTTGTATTCGTAGGGTTCCAGATCAAAATAAAGCCCCGAAGAAAGGATGCTCTCTTTTTCTCTGTCCCACACTTTGTCAGTAAAAACATCTTTGAAAGTTATTGTATTACCCGACGAATAAATCCTTTCAATCTTCGAGAATCCATTTTTATGAAAGGGGGTGTTGTTTACAACGGCAATTACATCGCACTCTTTAAGAGACCACATGAAAGAAAATACTCCGGAAAATTCGGGTTCATCCGGCAGAAAAGCGTTAAGAAGCGTCCATTTTCCCGAATGAAGAGTGTCGTCTGAAAGAAGGGACAATAAATTTTTGTAAAAATCCGATACTGCCGTATCAATTGTTTCTTCTGGCCATCTTGTGAATTGAATTGGAGACTTTATCTTTCTCCCCTGAAACTGTCCGTCAAAAAAAAGCCTCATGCCCGGAAGAAGAAAAGTCAAAATCGCCGCAGCATAGAGCCTTCTGTTTTCAAACAAAGCCGCAGATCGATCCTCGTCGTGATTTTCAAGAAATCTGACAAGTTTTTCATAATAAATCTTTTCCGCGTGCAGATGTCCGTAAACAGAAGAGTTTTCTCCGTATCTGAGCCTGTCGTAAAGTGTTTTATCGTATGTATAATCAAAACCCTGTTGCTGAAGGTCCCATTCCATCCCCCAGTAAACTTCGGCTATAAAAAGAAAATCATTTTTAATTTTTTTGATTTCGTTTATTGCCTTGCTCCAGAATTCCTCGGAAATCTCGATCTTCTTTTTCCATGTTTTTGAAAAAACATCGTTAGTGACAAGCATCGCCATGTCGCATCTCAGACCGTCGCAAAGACCTGAGATGTTCTTCAGGGTTCCGATCATAGTCTCTCTCGTAACACTTTTCGAGTAATCGAGTTGAGCAGTGTCGTTCCAAGCCGGAAAGTTTGGGTCTTTGCCCATCGCTACGGCTCTTCCGTCTATCATAAAAGCCGCGTTCTCCATCAGAAGTGATTCATCTGCAGCCATATAAATCTCAGGCTTTTCCCTCAGCCAAACACAGTCCCGGGAAGTGTGATTAGGAACAAAATCGAGAATTATTTTCTTTGGTTCGATATTATTTCTGAAATTCAGAAAACCTTCCGTGCTTCCGAATCGTTCATCAATGACATAGTCACAAATCGAATACGCTGAAGCGTCCAAATCTTTTTCGGGATCAAATGACTCAAGCAGTTTTTTTCCGGCCGAAATTAAATTTTTACAGTTCAGAGCCATTTTTTTTGCCTCTGTACTTCTCTTCCAAATGCCCATAAGCCACAAACCGTCAAAGTGGCTTTCTCTGATTTTTTCCAACTCTTTTTCGGGAAAATTGTCAAAATTTACTTTGTATCCGTTTTCGACGGAAAGATTGTCGAGCCAGATTTTCGTGTGCAGTTCGATAACGGATGGATATTTCCTCCAGTTCATTCAGACATCTCTCCCATGTATTCTTCCGGCGCGACCACTGCATTGCAAAGCGGGCATGTGAGTATCGTTCCTTTTTTTGTCTTTTTTTCAAGCATGGCGTTACTTTTACAGTTCGGACATTTCCTTGAGATTGGTTTAGTCCAGAATACGGCCTTACATTCGTCGCAGGTCCAGTAATTTCTTCCTTTTGCACTTTTCTTCTCTGCTATCTTACCCCGGCATTTATCGTGAGGGCAATCAACTCCAATATAATAAGGAGTAGTCGTGGGGCATTGGGGGTAATTCCTGCATCTCAGGTACTTTCCGTATCTCCCGTTCATCGAAATCATTTTCTGTCCGCATTTCGGGCACGCAATTTCAGTTTCGGTTTCATTGTCGTTTTCGGAAAAAATGTCCTTTTTACCTTTGCATTTCGGGTAATCGGTACACCCGAGGAAAGACCCGTACCTGCTGTTCTTTAACGCCATTTGTTTGCCGCATACCGGACATATTTTTTCGTTTTCAGGAATTTCTATTGTGATCTTTGAATTTTTTACCTGTTCCATTCTCGCTCCGAAGGGTTTGTAAAACTCCACGAGTACGGTCTCTTTTTTCGATTTACCCTGCTCTATCTCGTCAAGCCTTTCCTCCATCAGAGCGGTGAATTTTTCGTTGAATACTTCAGGAAAAGATTCTACGAGATACTTAAGCACAACTTCTCCGAGTTTGGTCGGAGAAAGGCTTCTGTTGGACTTCAGCACGTATCCGCGTTCAACAATTATTGAAATGATCGGTGCGTAAGTACTCGGCCTTCCTATGCCAAGTGCGTCGAGTTCTTTTATCAAAGACGCCTCCGTGAATCTCGCAGGAGGTTGAGTGAAATGCTGTTCCGCTTTTTCTGAGACGACTTTCATTTCGTCTCCTTTTTTGAGATCAGGAAGCTTTTCTGTTTCATTCTCTTCTCCGTTGCCGTCGAAAAAGTGCTTGAATCCGTCGAAAACCGTTTCGGTTCTTGAAGCCCTCAACTCCAAATCGGTACCGGCAGAAAATGTCAGAGTCGATATCTTCTCAACAGCGTCTCTGCATTGGGAAGCGATAAACCTTTTCCATATCATCGAATACAGATTGAGCATGTCTTTTTCGATTTTTCCCTTCAGGCTATCCGGTGTTTTAAATAAATCCGTCGGTCTTACAGCTTCATGCGCGCTCTGGACATTTTTCTTGGAGTCAGCGTATTTGTTGGGTTTTTCAGGCAAAAGGCGCTTCAATCCGCTTTCAGACATGAATTTCCTCGCTTGGCTGACGGCTTCGGGGGAAACTCTCACTGAATCCGTTCTCATGTAGGTTATCAATCCGACAGTTTCGTTTTCAATATCGACGCCTTCGAACAACTTCTGAGCCACCATCATGGTTCTGCTGGCGCTGTAACCGAGCCTCGTGACTGCGTCCTGCTGAAGCGTGCTCGTAGTGTACGGAGGTTTGGGCTTTTTCTTCCTTTCCTGAAAAGTCATATCCAGGACTTTAACAGTGTTATTTTTAACCTGCTCAGTTAGTTTTTCCGCCTCTTTCCCGCTTTCTATCTTTATTTTTCTTCCGGCTTTTTTCGAGAGAGCTGCGGTGACAAGCTTTCCGTCCTTTTCCAGGACAAACATTACGTCCCAGTATTCCTGGGAGACAAACTTTCTCCTTTCGTTCTCTCTTTCGCAAATCAGCTTGAGTGCTACCGTCTGGACTCTGCCTGCGGACAAGCCGCTTTTTATCCGTTTCCAAAGAAGCGGGCTCACTTTGTATCCGACCAGCCTGTCTAATATTCTCCTTGCGTTTTGCGAGTCCACTTTAAGACAATCTATTTCACCCGGGGTTTTTATGGCTTCGTTTATCGCTTTGGGAGTCATTTCGTAAAAAAGAAGCCTCTTGACCGATTTTCCTGACGGAAGCTCTTCGCTTATGTGTTGAGCGATGGCCTCTCCTTCTCTGTCGGGATCCGTCGCTATGTAAACTGTATCGGCTTTTTTTGCCGATTCCTTGATTTTGACTATCTGCTTGAGTTTTGTTTTATTGAGTACGAAGATCGTTTTGAAGTTGTCTTCAACGTCGACACCGAGTCTTGAGACGGGCATGTCTTTTATGTGTCCGAACGTAGAAAGAACTGAAAAATCCTTTCCCACAATTTTGGTTATCGTTTTCGCCTTGGTCGGTGATTCGACAATGAGAAGATTTTTAGCCATGTCACCCCTTGTTAATCAAAAGACAGTTGATAATTATTTCAACAGTTTTGACGTTCATTTTTTCTTCCGATCTGTTTTCAATCATTTCGAGAAAGAAATTTATGTCCTTCTCGTCGAGCATTCCGCTGTCCCAAATTTGCAGAAAATGCATCATTCCTTCTTCAGTGAGATTGTCTATGAGAGAAAGGAGCCTTTCGTCGCTGAAAATTTCGCCTTTCCCGCTCTGACGAAAACGCGGTATCAAGCTTAGTATTTCCTCTTCCAATTCTTCTCCGGTTATTCCGCTTATCTCCAGTTCAGACATGATCTCATTGATGCCGATCCCTTTAAGGTTCTTTCTGAGAAAATCCATGAGTACTCTCGCCTTGATGGTTTCCTCTTTCTTCAATAGAGCCTCCCTTGATTTCAAAAAAACATTTTGCATTCCTCTGCTGACGGCAAACGGGATATGCTGTATATTTTTATGCTTATAAGTTAAAAAGAAGGTTTATAGAAATTTCGTCATAAAATCAAGGAAAATATGAACAAGGGAGGCAAAAATGACTTTTCTATCGTTTCTTTTCTTTATTTTCGCGGTGTCCGGAGGTATTTCACTCATCGCCCTCAAGAAAAAAGGGCCTGGAATAGCCGTTTTTATAGTTTTTCTGGTGCTTTCTTTTTTCGCGCAGACTCTCACTGTTATTGACGCGGGTGAAATCGGGCTTCAGGTTCTTTTCGGCAAGGTTCTTGCAAAACCCATGACCGAAGGCCTTCACGTTAAAAATCCTTTTGCCAAGATAGTGACATACTCTATACGCCTTCAGGAATACACTATGAGCATCGCCCCCGGCGAAGGAATACGTTATAATCCCGACCCGATAACGGCGAGAACTCTCGACAACTCCGAAGTGACTGTCGATATAACAATATGGTGGTCGGTCAATCCCGATTCCGCAGCATCTATTTACTCGAGGGTAGCGACAAACACCGATCAGCTTCGCGATCTTTTAGTAAGACCTGCGTCGAGAGCAATACTCAGAGACGTTTTCAGCACGTACAAACTTGACGAGTGTTTCAAGCAAAGGGACGACATACGTCTTCAGCTTTTGAGAGACCTTTCTTTGTATCTGAATCCCAAAGGTATCAAAGTAGACAATGTCCTTTTAAGAAACATCACGCCTCCCACGAGCGTCGATCTCGCGATTCAGGAAAAGCTTTCTGCCGAACAGCAACTTCAAAGAAGAGAATACGAAATTGCCATTGCAAGACAGGATTCGATCAAGAGAGTGGTCGAAGCCGGTGGAATAGCTTCTGCGCAGTTGATAATTTCATCAAATCTCACGGACAGGTACATACAGTGGAACGCTGTCGAGGCAATAAAATTGCTCGGAGAATCTGGTAATTCGGTTTTTTACGTCATACCGACAAATCCCTCATCCTCCGGGATTCCATTAATTTTAAATTCTTCACACTGAAGGAGAAGTCAGTGCATCACGAATTGAACGGCAAAAACCTGACGGTTGAAACTTTGGTTGACGTGGCGAGAAATGGCGGCACAGTTTCTGTCCACCCCTCAAGCCTTGAGAAAATCGAAAAATGCAGGCATATGCTCGAAAATAAAATCTCTGCGGGTGAAACAATGTACGGAATTAACACGGGTATAGGCGAGTTTTCTGAAATTGTCCTCGATGAGCGTCAAATCAAGGATTTTCAGAAATACCTGATTTACAACCATTCGGCCGGAATTGGCGAACCCATGCCGGAAGAATACGTCAGAGGTGCCATGCTCGGCAGAGTCAACGTGCACGCCAACGGCAATTCCGGTTGCAGACCCGAAATCACAAAAACCATCGTCGAAATGCTTAACAAAGGCGTCACTCCTCAAGTATGCCAAAAGGGTTCGGTCGGCGCCTGCGGTGATCTCGCCCCCATGTCCCAGATAGCCCTACTGCTGATGGGCGAAGGGAAAGCCTGCTACAAAGGTGAATTACTTGAGGGTCGAGAAGCTATGGAAAGAGCAGACATCATAGTTCCCGGTCTCATGGCGAGAGACGGCCTGGCGACAATAAATGGCTCTAATTTCATAACCGCCATGAGCGCCATTTTTCTTTATGACGCCGACAGATTTTTAAAACAAGCCGAAATTGCCGCGGCAATGTCGTTGGAGGCTTTAAGAGCCAATCCCTCTCCCTACGACGAAAGGATACACATGGCAAGAGGATTCAAGGGCTCAATCAGAAGCGCAAAAGCTCTTAGAAAACTTATGACCGACGGCGACGTGTTTGAAAAAAGGATAAAATGCAAAGTTCAGGATGCCTATTCAATGCGCTCGACACCGCAGGTCATCGGAGCCGCTCACGACGCGATAGCGTACGCGAAAAGCCAGGTTGAGATTGAACTCAACGGAGTAGGCGACAATCCGATATTTTTCCCGGAAGAAAACACCCAGCTTTCAGGAGCGAATTTTCAAGGCAGCCCCGTTTCCGTTCCGATGGAACTTGCAGGCACCGTGATAACGATGGTCTGCGTTTTGTCCGAGAGAAGGATGAATCGCCTGAACAATCCGGCTCTTAACGTCGGGCTTCCCGCTTTTCTGTCGAAAGGCGCCGGCATGTTTTCCGGCTTGATGCTCAGTCAGTACACCGCCGACTCCCTGATAGTCGAACAGAAAATCCTGTCTTCTCCTGCCTGCATTCAGTCAATACCTGCGGCTGCGGATCAGGAAGATTTTGTTTCCATGGGCATGAACACAGCCCTGAAAAATTTTCAAATACTCGACAACGCCTACGGGATACTCGGCATAGAATTAATGGCGGCGGCGCAGGCACTGGATTTCAGGGAATACAAAACAGGCAATGGGACTTTAACCGCGAAAAAGACGATAAGGAAACACGTGGATTTTCTCGACATCGACAGACCTCTTTACAGCGATCACAACAAAATGAAAGAACTTGTCAAATCCTGCGAAATTCTCACGGAAGTTGAAAATGTGACGGGCAACCTTTCGGAATGAAATAAAATTTTCAGAGAGAAAAAACGAAATCTCTTTCGCTTTCGAGATCCGTTTCCTCTCCGTGACCCGGCAAAATTCTGTAATTGGTTCTCAGCCCGTAATATGACTTGAGCGATTTTACGAGTTTGATGCAATCGCCCGACGGCATGTCGCACCTTCCGACGCCGTTTTTGAAGAGAGTGTCGCCCGAGAAAAGAACGTTTTCCGTAAACAAAGAAACCGAACCTTCCGTGTGACCGGGAGTGTGCAAAAGAGAAATCTCACGCCCGGCCAGTGTAAGTTTTTCATTTCCTTTCAAGACGAAGTCGGGAATTATTTTTTTTGGATGCGCACCGAAAAGAAGTGAGCCGTTGTAAAAAGGGTCGTTGAGACCCGCGGCGTCATTTTCGTGTATCGTAATTTCGGCTTCCGGAAAAAGACTTTTCATCTTCAACACGCCGGCAGTGTGATCGTAATGATTGTGCGTGAGAAAAATATACTTGCATATAAAATTCTTCCTGAAATCGGACATTTTCTCGGAAAAGCCACCGGGATCGACAATCAGAAGTTCATCCATTGAAGTCGCAAAATAACAGTTGGTTTCAATCTGGCCCACTATAAAACGCGTTATTTTCATGATTCGTTCTTCCCGTTTGATTTTGTGATATAATATCATTCAAGTTGTTATTTTCAAAGGAGGTGTTATGACTTTCATTCTGATGACAAAACTCTCCCCCGAAGTCTCCAAACAAGTGAAAAACAGATCTTCGGCCGGCAGAGACTGGCTCGAACAGGTTAAAGATAAATGTCCGGAAGTAAAATTTGTCTCTCATTACGCTTTGCTTGGTGAATTCGATTTCATGGACATATACGAAGCTCCCGACGAAAATACAGCCGCCAAAGTATCCATGATAAGCCTGCTTAACGGCGCTTTTGAATCCCAGAGCTGGACCGCCATCCCTTACAAAGATTATCTCAAACTGACGAAAGAAATCTGAACCATCATTGTATCATCCTTAATAATTGAATTGACACGCCGATTTCGAATCAATAAACTGCCTGAACATGATTTTGATAACAATAGACGGACCTGCCGCCGCAGGTAAAAGCACTGTGGCTAAAATCATCGCCGAAAAACTGGGATTTTTGTACCTCGACACCGGCGCAATGTACAGAGCCGTTACGCTTTTTCTCATCGAAAACGGCATAGACGTGAACAACGAAACAAAAATTTCTTCCGTTTTGGACGATATTGAAGTCAAATACGAAAACGGCAGGATTTTTCTCAACGGGAAAGACGTCGAAAACAGAATTAGACGACCCGACGTCAGCGAAGCTGTGAGCCCGGTCAGCGCGATTCCTGAAGTCAGAAAAAAAATGGTCGAACTTCAGCGAAGTATTTTTCATGAAAAAGGAATTGTCTGCGAAGGCAGAGACATGGGTTCGGTTGTTTTCCCGGAGGCCGAACACAAGTTTTTTATGACGGCTTCTTTGAATCAAAGAGCAAAAAGAAGAAAAAAAGACCTTCTCGTCATGGGTGTTGAAATGGACTGCAGAGAGGTCGGAGAAAAACTCTCGGCCAGGGACAAATACGATTCTGAAAGAAGCATCTCCCCCCTGAAAGTCCCTGAAGGGTCAACTATAATAGACACAACCGAACTGACAATATGCCAAGTCGTAGAAAAGATAACAGCCGACATAGGACTCTGATTCCCCGACCTTCTGCTCTTTGGTCTTTTTCACATTTTGTAGCAAGCTTCTTTTTCAGACATGTTCTCGGCTTGAGAATACAAGGTTCGGAAAACCTCCCTTTGGATAGAGCATTCATACTTGCGCCGAATCATCAAAATAATTTCGATCCTCCGGTGGCCGCATTCAGCATATATCCGAGAATGTGTTATTTTCTCGCTAAAAAAGAACTT
Organism: candidate division WOR-3 bacterium; assembly: GCA_016934535.1. Taxonomy (NCBI): domain Bacteria; kingdom Pseudomonadati; phylum Caldifarciminota; species Caldifarciminota bacterium. The sequence continues at coordinate 97,408 of JAFGSQ010000056.1, read as the reverse complement.
TTTTTGGTTCATCCTCTTTACAGCGCGGTTTTGACTTTATACAATTCGATCAAAATCGACAGAACTGGTAAAGACTTATCGGCAATTAAAAAAGCGCTTTCCGTCCTGAACAAAGGGTACGTTCTGATGGTTTTTCCTGAAGGCACAAGGAAAATCGACAATCAGTTGGAAGAAATCAAATCGGGAGCGGCTTTTCTTTCTATAAAAACTAAAGTTCCGCTGGTTCCTTGTTTTATAAAATACAAGAATCCATTGAAAGAAGACTTGTTGAAAGGCAAAATGCGCGTAGATGTAAAGTTCGGAAAACCGATACATCCTTTTTCAGGAACAATGCCGGCGTCCAGAACAGCAGACACAATGGCGGCAATCTGGAAGAAACAGATGAAAGAATTATGCAGGTAATAATAGCTGAAAATGCAGGTTTCTGCTTCGGCGTCAAAAGAGCGGTGAAAATGGCGGAAGAAGTGCTCGATTCTTCTGAAGCAAACGAAAAAATCTACATACTCGGAGAAATTATCCACAATCCGCAGACCGTGAAAATGCTCGAGGAAAAAGGGGCCGTAACCATCGACGAAAAGGATCTCGAAGCCGTCGAGCCGGGAAAGCTTATTCTTAGAAGTCACGGAGTTCCGCTCGAAGTCATTGAAAAGGCGAAAAGACTTCACTTCAGCATAGTAGACACAACATGTCCTTTCGTAAAAAAAGCCCAGATAATCGCAGATCAGAATTCTAAAAAGGAAAACCAGCTTATAATCATTGGAAAAAAAGAGCACCCCGAAGTCAAAGCCTTGCTTTCTCACAGTCTTTACAACGCTATCGTGATCGGCTCTTTCGACGAAGTAAAAAATTTAAACTTCAAACCGGACGTCAAAACTGTAATAATAGTTCAGACGACTTTTTCCGGAAACGAATTCAAAAAAATCACCGGTGAAATTGTCTTGCTTTATAAGGAGATTTTAGTCTACAATACAATATGCAACGCGACATATATCAGAAGAACAGAGTCGCTGAGCGTAGCTGAAAAAACAGACGTAAATATAGTGGTGGGCGGAAAAAACAGCTCTAACACGAGAGAGCTTACGAATTTCCTGCTTGAAAAAGGCTACAAGGCTTTTCAAATAGAAAGCCCCGAAGAGATACGTCGTGAATTTTTCGACGAAGCCGGATGCGTTGGAATAACCGGGGGGGCTTCTACCCCTCTCTCGGTGATTGAAGATGTAAAAAGAGCTGTCGAAGAATTTTGCCTTTAACAACCGCTGATAAATGCAGTGACAGAGAAAATGTTTCTAACAATCTAACCGTATGTCTCGTGGAGGAAATATTGGACAATCAGAACGTTGTGGAAAGCGAAAAACAGAAGAATTTTGAAATCTGGGACATAACCGATGACGAGCTTTCGGTTCTCATCGATAAATATTCTCCCACTCTCGAAGAAGGAAAAATAGTCAAAGGAACTGTCGTCAGGATAGGGCCCAAAGACATCGTTCTCGACATTTGTCAGAAAAGCGAGGGAGTTCTCTCGGCATCTGAATTCCCTGAAGATTTTGCGCTGAAAGTCGGCGATACGATCGAGGTTTTTCTTGAAGAACTCGAAGGAGAAGAAGGCTTCGCAGTTGTGTCCAAACAGAAAGCCGATTTTATTAAAGTCTGGGACGACATTAAAGCTGCTTACGACGACAAGTCACCGGTCGAAGGGACTGTAACAAGAAGGGTCAAAGGCGGAATGATTGTCTCTGTTTTCGGAGTGGAAGCTTTTCTGCCCGGAAGCCAGATAGATCTCAGACCCTGCAAAGACATGGACTCACTAGTCGCCAAAAAATTCCTTTTCAGGATAATCAAATTGAACTGGAAAAGAAGAAACATAGTCGTGTCTAGAAGACAGATACTCGAAGAAGACAGAGAACAAAAGAAGAAACAACTGTTTCACGATCTCGACGTGAACTCGGTTCTCGAAGGCAAAGTCAAGAATATTACTCCCTTCGGAGCCTTCATAGACCTCGGAGGAATTGACGGCCTTCTTCACATCACCGATATTTCCTGGGGCAGGATTCAGCATCCCAGCGAAGTGCTTTCCATTGGAGACACAGTTCAAGTCATGGTAATCGGTATTGAGAAAGAAAAAAACAGAGTTTCTCTCGGTATGAAACAACTCGTCCCCGACCCGTGGAAAAACATAACAGAAAAGTATCCCGAAGGAACAAAGGTCAACGGAAAAGTAGTCTCGATGACAGACTACGGTGCTTTTGTCGAAATTGAGAAAGGGGTCGAAGGTCTCATTCACATTTCCGAGATGTCGTGGACTAAACACATCAAAAAGCCTTCCGACATTTTAGACGTCGATCAGGCCGTAGAAGCTATCGTCCTCAATATAGACGCCGACAAGCAGAGAATATCTCTCGGTCTCAAACAGGTGCATCCTGACCCGTGGGAAACCATAGAGGAAAAATATCCGGTCGGTTCAATCGTCGAAGGCAAAATCCGAACTATTACCAACTTCGGCGCCTTCGTTCAGCTTGAAGAAGGCATAGACGGATTAATTCACGTGTCCGACATGTCCTGGGTGGAAAGAATAGAGACTCCCAGGCAAATATTAAAAGAAGGAAAATCCGTTCAGTGCAAAGTCCTCAAGATAGACAAGGAATCGAAGAAAATTTCTCTCGGTATAAAACAACTCGAAGAAGACCCGGTTCAGAAATTCATCTCTTCCCATCAACCCGGAGACAACATAATTGGCAGCATTGTCGAACTCAAGGACAGAGGCATCGTTGTTAAAATTGAGGACAACGCGAGAGGTTTCGTTCCTTTTTCTCATCTCGTCAACGACAACATAAAGAAACCCTCCGATGTTTACAAAATTGGAGACAATCTGGACCTCAAGATCATAGAGATGTCCTCCGACGGCCGCAGAATACTTTTATCAGAAAAAGAAGCGGCTCCGTCAGATTCTCAGAGTAAAGACACAGAATCCTGATGCTTTGAGGGTTTAGTGAGAGAAAGCATGATCCTCGGCGTCATACCCTTGAGGATTGGCTCTACAAGGCTTCCCTTCAAGCCTCTTTTGGAGCTCGGCGGGAAGCCTCTTTTCTTTTGGGCGGCTGAAAATGCACTCAAAAGCGAAACTATTGACAAAATCATTATAGCTGCAGATTCCGAGAAAATAATTGAAAAAGCTTCGTCCCTGAAAAACGTCGAGTGCATATTAACTCCGGAACTGCCGAGTGGATCAGACAGAGTTGCATGGGTGGCCCGTAATTACCCTTCTGCTGAAATAGTGGCGAACATTCAGGGAGACGAACCGTTTCTAGATTTCAGGGATATTGACAAAGCCGTGAGCGCTCTTAAGGAAGACCCCGGGGCCGACGTTTCCACTTTATTTGTTCCTTTTTCTGAAAACGACAATCCCTCTTCTCCCTCGACTGTCAAAATAGTCGCAGACAAAAAAAATTACGCCCTGTATTTTTCAAGAGCTAAAATACCGTTTTCGAGAGACGGGAAACCTGTCAATTATCTCCGCCACCTCGGACTTTACGTTTATAAAAAAGAATTTTTACTCAGATTCTCCGACACTCCGACAGGAGTCCTCGAAGATATCGAGAAACTGGAACAGCTGAGAACGCTCGAAATGGGCGCGAAAATAAAACTTGTGGCTGCGGAAAAACCTTCTTTCGGTATAGATACTGAAGAGGACTTCATAAAAGCCAGTAATCTAATAAAGGGAGAAAATTTTAATGGCAAATAAATACGTCGTTGTCGTTGGAGGCGTCATAAGCGGAGTCGGCAAAGGCATCGCATCCGCTTCCATAGCAAAAATCCTCATAGAGTATGGATACAGGACTACCGCCGTTAAGATCGATCCCTACATAAATTTCGACGCCGGCACTCTTAGACCCACTGAACACGGCGAAGTCTGGGTGACAGATGACGGCGGCGAGATAGACCAGGATCTTGGTAACTATGAAAGATTTATCGGCGAACAAATTCCGAAAAAAAATAACATAACAACCGGCCAGGTGTACTGGTCTGTCATTGAAAAAGAAAGAAGCGGCAAATTTTTAGGCGAAACCGTCCAATTCATTCCTCACATCCCGGATGAGATAATACACAGGATTGAAGAATCTACAAAAGATCACGACATAGCGGTAATAGAAATCGGCGGAACGATAGGAGACTATGAAAACATACCTTTTTTGTTCGCATTAAAAAGCCTGGAAAGGAAACTGGGAGCAGGCAGTTTTTCTTACGTGCTCCTGACCTACCTGCCGATCCCCGGAAACATTGGAGAAATGAAAACCAAACCTACTCAGCAGGCTATCAAACTTCTCTCTCAACACGGCATTTTTCCCGACATTATTCTCTGCAGAGCCAAGACCGAGACCGATCAGGTCAGAAAAAAGAAGATTGAGATTTATGCGAACATCCCGGCTGACATGGTCATTTCTGCACCGGATATTTCTTCTGTATATTCAGTGCCGTTGAATTTCGAAAGGGAAAGCCTCGGAAAAAAAATTCTGATGACCCTCAATCTCAAGCCGATTAAAGAAGGAAACTGGGCAGAATGGCAAAAACTCGTTTCACGCATAACCAATCCGTCTAAGGAAATATCTATGGGGATGATAGGCAAATATATCGAAACGGGAAATTATCAGCTCGAAGACGCTTACATTTCTGTCAAACACGCTCTCGAACACGCCGGAGCGAATCTCGATTGCAGGGTGAAAATATGCTGGATCAACGCCGGATCTGTCGAATCGGGAAGCGAATGCAGATCAGTTCTGGAAAATCTCGACGGAATAATAGTTCCGGGAGGATTCGGTAAACTCGGAGTCGAAGGAAAAATCAATGCAATAAATGTTGCCAGGACATGCGGCATTCCTTATCTCGGCCTTTGCCTCGGAATGCAGCTCGCTCTGGTTGAAACCGCCAGAAACATTTTGAATCTTGATAACGCCGATTCGACGGAAAACGAACCCGGCACACCTCATCCCGTCATCACTCTTCTGCCTTCTCAGGAAGAGGCAATGCAGCATTCCAGATACGGAGCGACCATGAGACTCGGTGCTTATCTCGCCAACATAAAAAAAGGCACTAAAGTCGAATCGCTTTACCTTGAAACAGAAAGAGTAAAAAAGGACGCGCTGATAATAGAAACGCTTTTTAAGGGATCGGAAAGCTTCAGACTGGGAGCGGTTCCCAAACAAGACAAATTCACTGAAATCATAGAAAGGCACAGACACAGATATGAAGTCAATCCGGATTACATATCCAGGTTCGAAAAAGCCGGCATTGTTTTCTCGGGATTTCATCTTCGTCATGAGAACGAAGAGCCTCTCATGGAATTCATTGAACTGAAAAACCATCCATTCTTCATAGCCACCCAAGCTCATCCGGAATTCAAGTCGAGTCTTATAGACCCCTCTCCACTATTTAAAGGATTCATTCAAGCCTGCCTTGAAAGACATTACCAAAAAGCGGTTTAAGTTTGCCTTTTTCATCTATGTCAAAAATCATTTTCGTTTTTTTTTCTTCATTCTTATTACTTTGTTCTCCTTCTTTGCTTTTTTCTGCTTTAATTTTTTCTTCCGTCGCTATATTCCTTTCACTTTCAGGCTCCATAAAAAAGGCTTTGCACCCTCTTTTCGGAACGCTGGTTTTTATTGTCCTCCATAATATGGGTTTCCCCGCAAAACCGGAAGTTTGGAAGCTGATTTCAATGCTTTACTTTTCTTTCTTTTTCGCGGGAATATTTTCTGTAGACGATTTGTTGTCTCTCCCATTTACGGGCAAATCTGCAATAATGAAGAGCCTCTACATGATTTGTGAAATCTCGTCGAGTTTCGCTCCTTTTATCAGATCAGAATTGAAGGGAGCTGTCTTGACTGTAAAAATCAACGGGCAAAAAATACCTGGTAGTATGACTCTTTTCCCGATGCTCGCAAACTGGAGCGTTCTGAAAATAGAACACCGGAAGCGTGACTTGTTTCTGTCTCTCAGTTCGAGAGGATTCCGTGACACCGACGATTTGAACTTTCCCGGCAAAACCGTTCTGTTCCGTTTGGGTGACACTCTGTTGTATTCGTTCATAATTCTCTTTTCGTCTTGGAGATTCCTGTTTTGAGAAGAATACGGATAAAAACATCTTACGTCGGCAGGCAATTCTACGGCTGGCAGTTCCAAAGCGGTCTCCGAACAGTGCAAGGCGAATTGGAAAAAGCCGTTCTGACAATTACTGACGAGAAATCACGCGTTACAGGAGCCGGCAGAACGGACACAGGCGTTCACGCTATCGGACAAACCGCTCACTTTGACTCCTCTACGAGCCTCGGTGATACGGATCTTCTGAGAGCTGTCAATTCAAAATTGCCGCAGGATATGACAGTTCTTGAACTCTTTACAGAAAATCCGTCTTTTCATTCGACAAAAAGCGCGAAAGAAAGACAATATGTTTACAGGATAGAATATTCAAACGGAAATCCTTTCACAAGAGGTCTTGTATGGCAGCTGAAAAAAAGACTCTGCGTTGAAAACATGAAAGAGGCATTAAGCGGTATAACCGGGAAACATGACTTTTCGTCTTTTTGCATCGCCAAAAGCCTCAAAAGCAACACTTTTGTCGACCTCAGGAAAGCAGAGATACACGAAATCCGAAACGGACTTTTATTTTTTTTTGCCGCAGACAGGTTCCTTCACAAAATGCTGAGATCCCTGGTAGGAATGCTGTACGATATCGGAAGAGGAAAAACAGCGACTTCTCAAACGGCTCTCTCATTGTCATTGAGAAGTAGAAAATACGGAGGATTCACAGCCCCGGCAGATGGACTTTATCTTTACAGAGTCATATACTCGGATGAGGATAGGAATTTTTACGCGGAAAGCTTCACAAACCTGTTTACCGGAACGTAAAGAGAGGACAGACATGAGCCTTTTGGACAGATACACGCTCCCGGAGATGAAAGAACTCTGGTCGGAAGACAACAAATTCAGGACATGGCTGAAAGTCGAAATAGCCGCCTGCAGAGCGAGAATGGAAAAAGGATTGATTCCTAAAGAAGAATTCAACGTGATAGAGGAAAAGGCCGGTTTCGATCTGAACAGAATAAGAGAAATTGAAAATGAAGTTCAGCACGACGTCATTGCTTTCCTCAGCTCCGTATCCGAAAAAGTCGGAGAACCTTCCAGGCACATACACTTCGGCATGACTTCTTCCGACGTTCTCGACACGGCTCAGGCTTTAATTTTAATCGAAGCGGGAAACATAATCCTGAAATCCCTCGAATCTCTCATAGAAAAAACGAAAATAAAGGCTCTGGAGACAAAACATCTGGTTATGATGGGAAGAACCCACGGTGTTCACGCCGAACCTGTCACGCTCGGAGTGAAGCTTCTGTCACACAGGGAAAATTTCAAACGATCCCTCAAAATACTGAAAGAAGCAACTGAAAACGTCAGGTACGGCAAAATATCAGGGCCTGTAGGTATTTACGGAAATCTCGATCCTTCCCTTGAGGAAAGGACTCTCGACATCCTCGGACTTAAAACAGAACCGGTCGCCACACAGGTTGTTCCGAGAGACCGCCATCTTTATTTTGTCATGGCTCTCGCTCATTTGGCAGCCGCTCTTGAAAGGACGGCTCTGCAGATAAGGCTTTTGCAGAGAACGGAAACAGCCGAACTCGGAGAACCTTTCTCTGTCGGCCAGAAAGGATCCTCAGCGATGCCTCATAAAAAGAATCCGGTTATTTGCGAAAGAATTTGCGGACTCGCAAGGCTTTTCAGGGGTTATACTTCCGCGTCTCTGGAAAACGTGTCTTTGTGGGATGAAAGAGACATAAGCCATTCGTCGGTGGAAAGAATTGTTTTACCGCAAGCGACGAGTATATTGCTTTATATGCTCAGAAAAATGGAGTATATTATTGAGAACCTCTCAACGGACGCAGGCAGAATGAAACAGAACAAGGAAAAGTCCGGGCAGAGGTATTTATCCGGAGCGTTTCTTTTAAAACTATGCGAAAAAGGGGTAAACAGGGACGAGGCTTACAGGATAATTCAATCTGCTGCGCTGAAAGCGCAGGAGAATGGAATTTCGTTATCTGAAATTCTGGAAAAGGACAAAGCTTTTTCCGGATTTTTCACAATTGAGGAGATTCGACGTACAGCCGACGAAGATAAATTTATAGAAAATGTTGATTTGATTTTCAAAAGGATTCTCGATTCGGAAAAGGAGGAGTGAATGAATTCGCCGACAGATTTTTTTTACACCGAGGAGCAAAATGAAATAAAATACCTGACGAGGAAAATCGCCGAGGAAAAAATCCTTCCAATTCGCGCGGAATTCGACGAAAACGAAACTTTTCCGAGAGAAATACTCGCCGAATTGGCCCGAGCCGATTTGTTCAGGGTCTTTATCCCTGAATCTTACGACGGACTCGGCGGTGGAGCTTCCGAACTTTCGATAGTGACCGAGGAGCTTTCGCGTATATGCGGCGGGATAGCGATTTGCTATGCCGCGAGCGGACTTGGATCCATGCCTCTTCTTCTTCATGCGAATGAACAGCAGAAAAAAAAGTACCTTCCTCAAATCGCAAGCGGTGAAAAATTAGCCGCATTCGCTATAACAGAAGCTGAAGCCGGTTCGGATTCGGCAAACATTAAAACAAAAGCCGTTTTAAAGGGGAACCGGTATATTTTGAACGGCACCAAACAGTTCATAACCTCAGGCAGCGAAGCTGACATTTACGTCGTCTTCGTTACGACCAATCCCGGTAAAGGGATAAGAGGACTCTCCGCCGTAATAGTCGAAAAAGGAGCCGCTGGTTTTTCGTTCGGAAAAAAAGAAAAAAAACTGGGAATTAGAGCTTCAATAACCACGGAACTCGTCTTCGACGATTGTGAAATACCTAAAGAAAACCTCATCGGAGGCGAAGGAAGAGGTTTTAGGATAGCGATGGATACTTTCGATCACTCAAGACCGGGTGTCGCCTCCCAAGCCATCGGAATAGCTCAGGGAGCTTTTGAAGCGGCCGCAGATTACGCTTCGAAAAGAATCCAGTTCGACCAGGCAATAATCAATTTTCAGGGAATAGGTTTTATGTTAGCCGACATGGAAACTTCCATTCAGGCCGCGAGAAGTTTCAATTACACCGTCGCCAAATACATAGACTCCGGGGCGAAGGACATCGGCAAGTTTTCAGCCATGACAAAAGTATTTGCAAGCGACGTCGCAATGAAAGTGACGACTGACGCCGTTCAGATCCTCGGTGGTTACGGATACATGAAGGACTATCCCGTGGAAAAGATGATGAGAGACGCAAAAATTACTCAAATATACGAAGGTACGAACCAAATACAAAGGTCCATCATAATGACCAAACTCATTCACGAGTTGGCACAGAAAAAATAGGAGGCAGAATGGAAGTTATACGAACATTCGAAGAACTGGTAAATAAAGCAAAATCATGCCGCAAACAGACAGTCGCGGTCGCCTGCGGAGACGATCCCGACACTATCGAAGCTATTGCAAGGGCGGCAAACGAAGGATTCATACACGCTATCATGGTCGGAGACAGTAAAGCTACGCAGGAACTTGCCAAGAAAGTCGGTATTGATCCAAAAGTATTCGAGTACGTCGAAGAAACCGACAAAAAACTGGCGGGTCGAAAAGCCGTAGAAATCGTCAGAGAAAAAAAAGCGGACATAATAATGAAAGGAATGATTTCGACGTCTGATTACGCGCGGGCTATTCTCGATAAAGATAAAGGCCTTATGCCTCCGAAATCAACGCTGACGCACGTCACAATAGCAAAAGTCGAAACTTACCCTAAATTCTTGATTCTTTCGGACGTCGCCATTCTTCCCCAGCCTGACCTCAGTCAAAAAGCTTTGATGATAGAATACTGCGTCGAGATTGCCAATTTCCTGGGTGTCAAAATGCCCAAAGTCGCAGTTCTTTCCGCTTCGGAAAAAGTGGAACAAAAAATACAGTCTTCGGTTGACGCGGCTCTTTTGACAAAAATGGCGGAAAGGGGTCAGATAAAAAACTGCATAGTCGACGGCCCGCTCGCCCTCGACATATCGGTTAACACACATTGCCTCCAGAGTAAAAAAATCAATTCACCGGTCAACGGCGAAGCCGACGTTTTAATATTTCCTGCAATAGAAGGTGCAAACGCTTTTTACAAAGGACTTATACATCTTGCCAAAGGCCAGGTGGCGGCTATAATCGTCGGCGCATCGGCTCCCGGAGTTCTGGTTTCCAGATCGGACAGCGACGAAACAAAATATTATTCAATAGCTCTGGCCGCAATCGTATCCGCCGCGCGAATGGAGAAGTGAAAATGTACAGGGCAAAAATTTACGGAACCGGCTCTTACGTCCCGGATAAGATAATAACGAACAAAGACTTCGAGAAATATCTGGACACATCGGACGAGTGGATTACGGAAAGATCCGGAATTAAAGAAAGAAGATGGGTCAGAGACGATCAGGCAACATCAGACATGGTCATTGAAGCATCAAAAAAAGCGATAGAGAGCTCCGGTATTGATCCGGACAAGATCGACATGATTATAATCGCTACAATATCCCCCGACCATCTTTTTCCTTCAACCGCATGCATAGTCCAGAATAAACTGCACCTCAAAAACATCCCCGCTTTCGATATTTCAGCGGCCTGTACAGGTTTTATTTATGCGATGGAAATCGCCCGGAATTTTATAGCCAATAAAACAGCGAAATACATACTTGTAGCCGCCGCTGAAATTCTGTCCAAAATAGCCGACAAAGAAGATAGAAGCACGGTGGTCCTTTTCGGAGACGGGGCTGGTGCTGTAATTCTAGGTCCTTCGGAAGGCAAAAGCGGCATCATATCAACAAAAATATATTCCGATGGAAGCCTGGCAAAACTTCTCGAACTCCCTGCCGGCGGATCTAGGCATCCTTCGACGGAAGAAACGGTCAAGAACAGAATGCACTATCTTAAAATGCAGGGAAACGAAACATACAAGCACGCTGTCACAAAAATGGGAAATGTTGCAATAGAGGTTCTCAAACAGGCCGGCTTGACGGGTAAAGACGTGAAGGTATTCATACCTCATCAGGCCAATTACAGAATAATGGAATCCACAGCAGTACGAGCCGGAATAGACATTGATAAAGTTTACATAACCATCCATAAATACGGCAACATGTCTGCGGCGACAATTCCGGTCGCTCTTGACGAAGCCGTCAGAGAAGGAACCATAAAACCCGGAGACGTCGTTCTTCTCGACGCTTTCGGCGGCGGACTGACTTGGGGAGCCACGGTCCTGAAGTGGTAAAAAATGACCTGGATGATATATTACGCAAAGTAGAACATCCGACCAGATACATAGGCAGCGAATTCCATTCGGTTAATAATCCCGAAGATGCTCTTGTCCTTCTTTGCTATCCTGATATTTACGAGATAGGAATGTCAAATCTCGGTCTTCAGATACTCAGACGAGTCCTGCTGAACAACGGATATGGCGTCGAACGAGTTTATTGCCCGGCACAGGATCTCGAGAAAGCGTTGTTGTCGGGTAAATTTCCTCTTTTTTCACTCGAAAGCAGAATCCCGGTCAGCGATTTTTCAGTTTTGGGATTCTCTCTCGAATGCGAACTCGACATAACCAATATTATTAACATTCTTTTTCTGGGTGGAATCCCTGTTTCGCGCCTCGACCGCTCCGATGGAGATCCCGTTGTCATCGCCGGAGGAGCCTCCGTTCTGAATCCGTCGCCGTGGTCTCACTTCATAGATGCTTTCGTAATCGGCGAAGCCGAAGACGTAATTCTTCATATCGCTTGTTTAGCCAGACAATACAGACAAAAGCTGCTGCGAAGGACAGAATTCGTCGAAGAATTATCCCGTCTCAAGGGCGTTTACGTGCCGGGTATCACTAATACTGACGTCGAATACCTGCGGGTTGAAGAATTAAAATACGAGCAGGCTCCGCTTCCGCCTCTTCTTCCTCACATGCAGATAATCCACGACAGACATGTCGTCGAGATTACAAGAGGCTGTGCTAGATCCTGCAAGTTTTGCCAGGCAGGCTGTGTTTCAAGAAAAGTCCGGCATAGAAACGCCGAAGACGTAGTGAGAATAGCGAAAGAAGGACTGGAATCGACCGGATGGGAAGAACTTTCCCTTTTGAGCCTTTCAGTCAGCGATCATCCGGAACTCGGCTCGATACTTGGCGAACTGTTCCCCTATCTGAAAAAAAATCACATCTTCCTGTCCCTGCCTTCACTGCGCGCCGACAGCGTCAGTGAAGAAACACTAAGAATAGCAGGCATTCTCGGACACAGAACACTCACTCTCGCTCCTGAAGCCGGAAACGAATCTCTCAGATCAGACGTCGGAAAAACGATGAAAGACAATGACATATTCAGTTCAATTGAAAAAGCTCTGCGAAACAGTTTCAGCAGGATCAAATTCTACTTCATGGTCGGACTTCCCGGAGAAACTGATAGAGACGTAGAAGACATAGCTGATTTGGCAATCGAAATTTCCAAAGCCATGAAAAAAAACAGCTTCAAGATATCTATTGCTCCTTTCGTACCGAGGCCTCATACTCCGTTTGAAACATGTCCGCAGTCAACTCCCGAAGAAATCACCGGAAAATACCGCCTGATATCCGAAAAATTGAAAAAAATCAGAAGATTCGTCAATTTCAGGGATCCCAGAACCGCCGCCGTAGAAGGCATCATAGCAAGGGGGGGGCACGAAATCTCAACAGTCGCGGTCGAGGCTTTCAGGAAAGGATCGAGGTTCGATCAGTGGATTGAAAATTTCAGTTTCGACGTCTGGCGTTCTTCCATGGAAAAAGCCGGAATAGACTTTTCAGCGGAGCTCAGGAACACAAACGGCGGGTCAGGAAGATGGGATAAAATCAGAACCGGTTCACGAAGCGATTTTTTCAACGTTCAACGGAAAAACGATTCCGCCATTTCAATGCCCGTAAAATCGTTTTTAAACGTAACCGAAGCCGAAGAGACGATCTTTCACTACAGGCTAAAATATTCAAAAGAACTCCCCCTCCGTTTTATTTCACATCTTGAACTGACAACAGCAGTTTTGAGATCTTTGAAAAGAGCCGGTATCAAAATGCCTTACACAAAAGGCAAAAGACCGAAACCCGCTGTAAATTTCGGACCTCCTCTTCCGTGCGGTGCCGTGTCAAATACCGAACTTTTAGATTTTTCATCGACGAACTTGCTCGAAAAGAGCGCTCATAAAAAGCTGCAAGAGCATTTTCCTGTGGGCATATCTCCTCTCGATATATTTTTTTTCGAGAAAAGCCACCCGCCGATAACGTCTTCCGAACTCGAAATAAAATACTTGTGCAGAAATTATGAAGCAGACAGACAAACGGTGGAAGATTTTTTCTCGAAAACTTCTTGCACTATAGAAAGGAACACAAAAGGCAGAAAAAAGACTTTGGACATGAAAAAATACCTGATGAAAATTGAAAACACCTGCGAGGGTACTGTTTTCAGCGTTATATACAACAGCACCGGATCAGTAAGGCCAGCGGAATTGGAGAAATATTTTGGAATCGAACAAGACACGATTTGGGAAAGAACGGAAATAATACAGAGGTAAAATATGGAAAATGGAATATTCATCAACTCATTCGATGACGAATTGCGTGTAGCAGTAATAGAGAACGGGAGGCTGTCGGACATATTTATTGAGACTTTCGACAAAAAGAAGCTTGTCGGTGATATTTACAAGGGAATTGTCACTCAGGTCAATACAGGATTGAACGCCGCCTTCATCGATATAGGGCAGGAAAAAGCCGCCTTTCTGCCCCTTTCTGAAGTCATGTCGGATTCGATAGAATTTGAAGGCGAGGTTCCCGAAGAAAAACAACGGCTTGAAAAAGGAAAAGTAATATACCTTCAGATTACCAAATCCCCGATGGGGAAAAAGGGACCGCGAGCGACCACATACATTTCGATACCCGGAAGATATTCAGTACTTATGCCCGGCAGAAAAATTGTCGGTATATCGAGAAAGATCAAAAACCGCGACGAGAAAAAAAGACTGAAATCCCTTGGTCGCGAATTGATATCAAAGGATTTCGGAATAATATTAAGAACCGAAGCGCAAAACAGGACAAAAGATGAAATCCTTTCCGACCTCGATTTACTTAAATCCAAGTGGAGGGAAATTGAAGATCTTTCTAAAAAGAAAGAAGCCCCGGCTTTGCTTCACACGGAAGACGATCCAATCATGAGGATATTGCGAGATCACCTTCTGGGTTCGACGGAACAGCTCGTCATAGACAACCCTCAATTGTTCAAAAGAATACAAAGATATCTTTCTTCTACAAACAAATCCGGTGACCTTCTGAAAAAAATCAAGCTTTACAATGAAAGATTACCCGTGTTTGAACATTTCGGGATAGAAGACGAAATAACAAAACTTTTCTCTCCCGTGGTCCCCCTTCTGTCGGGCGCTTATCTTATATTTCAGCACACCGAAGCTCTGGTCGCCATAGACGTCAACAGCGGCAGATACTCTACAATAAACAACCCCGAAGAGCTCGCGTACAAGATAAACCTCGAAGCCGCAAGAGAAATAGCAAAACAAACGAGATTGAGAAACCTCGGAGGCCTTATTGTCATTGATTTCATTGACATGCAGTCGGAAGAGCACAGAAGGGCTGTAAGGGCTGAATTCGAAAAGCATTTGGCAAAAGATAAAACCAATTATTACACGCTTCCCATAAGCGAACTTGGTCTCCTTCAGATGACTCGTAAAAGAACAGGTCCTTCCGTCGTTCAAAATCTCCAGAAAAACTGTCCTTTCTGTAAAGGGTCCGGACTCCTCTTCGAAGATTATTACATTACAGGCTCGATGAAACGCTGGCTGAGAAACATTTCCGCAAAACTGTCAGGCAAAATAATTCAGATAAGGTGCCCTCGCAGGCTTTACGAATTCATATCCAACCAACTGTCCGTATTTTTCGTTTCGCTCGCAAAAGAAAAAAACATAAGTGTGGAAGCCGTTCTCGATCCTTCGGCGGCTGGAGATCAAATATCAGTGTGGTGCGTCAACGACAACATTGAAATCAGCCGCTGGGACGGAGGATTTCTTCCTGACATAGAAGTCAAATGAGAAAGGATTCGTTTATGACACCCCTTGAAGAAGCCCTCGAATCAGTGAAAGATGGTTTACTTTCAGACATCATGAAAATACTTGAAATCCCAAGCCTCAAAAAAGAACCCCTTCCCGGAGCTCCTTTCGGCTCCGAAGTCGCCCGGGCCTTCGAGACTGCTCTTTCTATAGGAAAAAAACTCGGGTTAAAAGCTTTTTCGAAAGACGGACATTACATCTATTTCGAAATAGGCGAAAAAGGACCCCTGGGTGCAGTTCTATGCCATCTGGACGTCGTTCCGGCCGAATCCGGATGGATTCACCCTCCCTTCAAGGGCACCGTAGCCGACGGAAAAATGTTCGGCAGAGGTGTAGAGGACAACAAAGGCCCGGCTGTCTGCTCTCTTTATGCTCTTCACTGTATTCAGAAGACTTCAGGAATAAAAGGCAGGCTGAGAGTCATACTCGGAGGCGACGAAGAATCGGGCTGGGAATGTGTAGACAAATATAAACAAAACGAAGAGATTCCCGCCTGGGGACTGACGCCTGATTCACAGTTTCCCGTCATTTTTGCTGAAAAAAACATAGCGAGAATATCTTTGACAGCTCCTTTCAGATCCGATTCGCTTTATTCTGTCTCGGGAGGCAAGGCAGTAAACATGGTTCCGGAAAAGGCTACGGCTGTTTTCCAGGACACCTTCCCCGAGAATGAGATCAGAAAAATTGTTGCCGACCGGTTCGAAGACTCCATCTCTTTGACAAAAGAAAACGGCAGAATTATCGCGTCCGTGAAGGGAAAGTCCGCTCACGCAAGCGTTCCCGATAAGGGCATCAACGCTATTTCGGTTCTCTTCGCTTTTCTCGGTTCTCTGATGCCGAAAAACGACCTGTTCCGGCATTTTGTTGACTTTTACAACTCTAAATTTCAAGACGATCATTGGGGGGAAAAACTCGGTGTAGCGCTGGAGGACGACGTCTCTGGAAAACTTACGATCAATCCGGGAGTTTTGGAGACAAAAAACGGACATGTCACTCTTTTCAACGACATCAGATGCCCGATAAAATACTCGGCCGAAGAAATCATCGGCCTGTTTAACAAGATTGAATTTCCTGAACTTAGAATAAATCTCGAAAAATTCGTCGACGGTCTTTACGTACCGGAAAATTCCGTTCTGATCGCGACTGTCCTTGAAACATACAGAAAAATCACAGGAGACGATACGCCTCCCGTAGCCATAGGCGGCGGAACATACGCACGGGCGTTCGACAACACGGTGGCATTCGGCCCTGTTTTCCCGTGGAGAGAAAATATGGCTCATCAGCCCGATGAATATATGCACACGGAAGATATTTTCCTCTTCACCCGCATTCTCGCCGAATCGCTTTGCGAACTTGACCGTAAATTCGCGGGTGAAGAAAAATGAAAAAGGTCACGGTTCTCGGTTCAGGCATCGTAGGGGGATTGATAGCAAAGGAACTCAGCCGATCTTTCGAAGTGACATGTGCTGACATGAACTCCTCGCGTCTTGAACAGCTGTTCTCGAACACCTGCGTCAAAATCATTCAATGCGACCTGTCGGAAAGAAATCAGATTATAAAAGCGGTTTCCACTGCGGACCTGGCCGTCCTCGCCCTTCCGGGTTTCATGGGCTACAACACGCTCCGTACGCTGATAGAAAACCGCACAAACACAGTTGACATATCTTTTTTCGAAGAGGATCCTTTTTCTCTGGACGAACTGGCGCGTAAACAGGGAATCTCCGCTCTGATAGACTGCGGCATCGCGCCAGGGCTGTGCAACATAATATTGGGACACCACATCGGTCTCGGAAAAGTCCGTTCCTATAAATGTCTCGTCGGCGGCCTTGTCCGGGCCAGGTTTCTTCCTTTCGAATACAAATCAGTCTTTTCTCCTTCTGACGTGATAGCCGAATACGTTCGGGAGGCCAGGATTGTTGAAAACGGTGAAATCAGAATAAAACCGGCGTTGTCAGAACCGGAACTTGTAGACTTCGAGGGAGTTGGAACTCTCGTCGCTTTCAACACAGACGGTTTAAGGACGCTTATCAAGACCGCTGACGTGCCTTTCATGACGGAAAAAACTCTGCGTTACCCGGGAACATACGAATACCTGAAGGTACTTAAGGACACGGGCTTTTTTTCAGATAAACCCGTCCATATCAAAGGCGTCAACCTGAAGCCGTGTGATTTCAGCGAAGTTCTTCTTTCTGAAAACTGGAGAATAACGGAAAAAGACAGAGACATCACCTGCATGAAAATAACCGTCGAAAACAATCCCGGCTCCATCTATGCTTCGCACGAATACTATCTCTTCGATTCGTTCGACGAGAACAGCAGGGAACTCTCTATGGCGAGAACAACCGGATTTACCTGCTGCGCTGTTTGCATGCTTTTTCTTGAAGGAAAGATAAAGGAACGAGGCGTCCTCGCCCCTGAATTTATAGGCCGCGATGAGGGCTGTTTTTCTTTTATTCTGGATTTCCTCAGAGAAAAAGGCGTGCAGATCTCTGTAAAAAATATTTAAAGCAGGCGAAAATCTTTGACAAACTTCAGATCTGAAGCCTCTTCGCTTTTTAAGAAGCACTTCGGCGCCGAAGCCGAAGAATTTTCCTTTTTCAGCTCCACCGACTCATCCAAGTTGTTCGCCAGAATAAAAAGAGGCGACCAAGCGGCTTTTTGCCAGTATTTTAAGAGCAAAAATGAAGGGAATGTTTTTTCCTATCTGACGGGAGTTTTGAAGGATTCCTCTGTCAGCGTCCCCGAAATATACATAGAAGACAGAACCGGACGAATATTTCTTTGCGAAGACGCCGGTGAAGAATCACTCCTGTCATTGTCAAAAAAAACCGATTCTCATCATTTAAACGCCAAAACAATGTCGCTGTACAAAAAGGCTCTCGAATTTCTCGCTCTGATGCAGACGGAAGTTGATAAAAAAATTGATTACAAAATGTGCCGGCCGATAAATAAATTCAGCAGGCATTCAGTGCTGTGGGATCTTTATTACTTTAAATACTGTTTTCTTAAGCTTTTCGAAGTTACTTTCGACGAACCGCGACTCGAAAAAGAATTTTCACTCATGTCTTCTCTGGTAAACAAAATTCCGCAACGAGCTTTCGTGCACAGGGATTTTCAATCGAGAAACATAATATTCAAAAACGAAAAAATATACGTATTAGACTTCACCGGCGGCCGGAATGGACCCCTTCTGTACGACGCCGCTTCCCTTATATTTCAGACAAGAGCCAGCTTGAAAAAAAGCGAACGAAAACAGCTTTTTGATTTCTATTCACATACAGACCAAATAAGACCTTTCTCATCTTCTCCCTGTTTTTTGGAAAACTTTTTTTTGTGCGCTCTTCTCAGAATACTTCAAAACTTGGGTGCTTACGGTTTGAGAGGCTATCACGGGCAGAACGCTTCTTTTAAAAACTGTGTCGGTGAAGCCGTAGAAAACGCCCTGGAAATAATCCGTGAAATTCGTTCCGGATTATTTCCCGCCGTAGAAGAATCCCTGAATGAATCTCTCGAAAAGATAGCCGGGCTCACGCCTTCTCTTGAAAAGGGCAAACTCACGGTCAGGATAAAGAGTTTTTCATACAAAAAAGGGATACCTCGGGACCTTGGAGTTCACGGAGGGGGGTTCGTTTTCGATTGCAGGCATCTGATCAACCCCGGAAGAGAAGCCGGACTTGCATCTTTGACAGGCAAAGACGTTGAAGTCGCCCTTTTCCTCGACAAGGATCCAGGGGTTTCATCTTTTATCGCCAACATGAAAAAAACGGTGGACGGGGCTCTGGAAAACTACATAGAACGAAACTTTGAACAGCTCGACGTGTATTTCGGGTGCACCGGAGGAAAGCACAGATCAGTCTACTGCGCAGAAAAACTGAAAGACCTCCTAAAAGGCGACAAAAAAGTATTTGTCCAGATATCTCACCTCGAAACGGATTTCAAGTGAAGGCAATGATTCTCGCCGCAGGATTCGGTAAAAGACTGATGCCGATGACGCGAAATACTCCAAAAGCTCTCGTCAGAATCAAAGGTATTCCTTTGATTGAAATCGTCGCTCGCAAGCTCGTCAGCCAGGGTTTCAAAGAAATTGCAGTAAACGTCCATCATTTCGCCGACGACGTGATCTCATACGCTGAGTCCAAAAAATTTTTCGGGGCCGAGATATCCTTCTATAGAGAAGAGAGTTTCCCATTGGGTACGGGAGGAGGTATTTTCAATGCCAGAAATTTTTTTAAAGATTCCAAGCAATTCCTCGTCCACAATGTCGACATCATATCAGACACGAACCTGCTTTCTCTTTACGATTATCACGCCGGTTCATCAAACCTGGCTACACTGTCCGTGAAAAAACGCGACACAATGAGGCATCTTCTGTTCGACGAAAACGGATTCCTTCTTAAAAGAAAGACATCTTCCAGCAAGTATTCAAATCCCGGGTACAGAACTTACGCATTTTCAGGTATTCAATGCGTAAGTTCATCGATTTTTTTTCACGCCTGTCCCAAGCTTCCTTTTTCGATTATCGACTTCTATTTGTCAAAACCATTCCGTGGAAAAATAGGCTTTCAGGAAGATGATGGATCAATGTGGTTTGACGCAGGCAAGAAAGAAACCGTATTCAAAATTGAAGATTCAGATCTGAAGTTTTGCATCTGAAAGTCTTTTTTCAAAAATAGGCTTAATCTCAAACGGGCTTTCAGCACAATTTTCGGCTGTCTCTATCTCTTTCCTTCCGAAACCGTAAAGAGCTCCGATAAATGCAAATCCGTTTTCAAAAGCCGCCTGCATATCGTGAATCCTGTCTCCCACCATAAAACCTATTTCCGGAGAAAACTGATCACTGATTTCTTTCAGCATCTTTTTTTTGCTTTCAGAACCCGCAGGGACTCTCACTGCCGAAAATAGTTCGGTTAGTCTGAACTTCTCCAGTACCGTATCAATATAAACTTTTGTAGCGTTTGAACAAACGGCCAATGTGAAACCGTTTTCTTTGAGCCAGTCAAGAAGAGAGAGGACTCCGTCATACAATTCTCCCCTTTCTCTTACCATGTTCAATTCGCTTCTTTGAAATTCATTGTAAAGAGAGTCAGCGTTTCCGTTTGAAGATAATTTCGCCAGCCAATCAATAAAAACGCTGTCGGGCTCCCCAATGAAAGAAAACAGGAAATCGTCGGCCGGTACTTCTAAGCCGTTGTTCGAAAGAAGAGATTTTACGGCGGGAATAAACGAAGCATCGGATCTGTAAAGCGTTCCGTCCATGTCGAAAACGGCGAGAAAAGGGGTTTTAATCCGAAACATTTCAGACATCGCCGGCAGGTTTTTTGACAAAATATTTTATGTGGTCTTTCAGAGAGTAACCCATTTTTTCAAAAACTCTCTTGGACCTTTCGTTTTCCTCATTTATCAGGCAGGCGTAAACTTTTATGCTTTTACTTCGGAACCATTCTTCTGCTTTTTCCACGAGCAGTCCGGCGATACCTTTTCCCCCGAAATCCGGATCGACTGCGAGCCTGTTGACCCATCCTTTCCTGCCGTCATGCGTCGCGAAAACACTGCCCACGACTTTTCCATCGATTTCAGCGAGATAATAACAGACATTTTCAAGAAGAGACTGTTTCAGGGTCAAGCTTTTTCCGTCCCTGCCGCTCAGTTTGTACGGTAAACCGCTTTTTTCCCAAAGCTTGACAAGATTTTCGTGGTCGCTGTCTTCATATTTTCTGAATACAATATTCATTATTCACTTCTCCCGGTATACTGTAAGTTACACACATAATTTAAAATACTATTCCGGAAATATTTAATCTTTTAAAAATTTCTATTCCTATTAACTTATTCGACAAAATATCATAAAATTGCATAATCTGCATATTTATTTTTAACTTTTTTAGGAGGTGTTTGTGTCTGAAAAGTCTTTCAACGCGTACAAAATGGCTCAGCAGCAATTCGACAACACGGCCGAAAAACTCGGTTTAGATCAAGCCACAAGGGACTTGCTGCGCACTCCCCTGAGAGAATATTCATTCAGCATCCCGGTAAGGATGGACGACGGTTCGGTCAAGGTTTTCAGAGGGTTCAGAGTCCAGCACAACGATTCGAGAGGACCTTGTAAAGGCGGAATCAGGTTTCACCCGCTTGAAACGCTCGACACTGTGAGAGCTCTGGCGATGTGGATGACATGGAAGTGTTCGGTTGTGGACATTCCTCTCGGAGGGGGAAAAGGGGGAGTTATTTGTGACCCGCATCATCTTTCAGAAAGAGAACAGGAAGGTATTTGCAGAGGATGGGTCAGGCAGATATCATACGAAATAGGTCCTCTGCAGGATGTGCCGGCTCCTGACGTGATGACCTCCGGTCAGCACATGATATGGATGCTCGACGAATACGAGAGAATTCATTCCGGAAAATATCCAGGCATGATAACCGGCAAACCTGTCGGCGTAGGAGGCTCTCTCGGCAGAACGGAAGCCACCGGATACGGCGTTATGTACACTGTCAGGGAAGCCCTCAAGGATCTCGGTCTCGACATAAAAAAAACGAGAGCTTCATTCCAGGGATTCGGCAACGTCAGCCAGTACGCAATCCGTCTGTACGTCGAATACGGAGGAACGCCTGTTTGTGTCTCCTGCTGGGATCAGGAAGATCAGACCTCTTATTCATTCAAGAAAACAAAGGGATTCGACATAGATGAACTGCGTGACATTACGGACAGATTCGGAGGGATTAACAAGGAAAAAGCCAAATCTCTCGGCTATGAAGTCCTTCCCGGAGAGGCATGGCTCGAACAGGAAGCTGAAATACTTGTCCCTGCGGCCCTCGAAAACCAGATAACCGGTGACAATGTCGCAAAGATCAAACCTTCAGTCAAACTCATTGCGGAAGGAGCCAACGGACCCACTACTCCTGAAGCAGACAAATATATGAAAGAAAAAAACATATACATCGTGCCTGATTTTCTGGCCAATGCAGGCGGAGTGACCTGCAGTTACTTCGAGCAGGTTCAATGCAACATGAACTATTTCTGGACTAAAGAAGAAGTTCTCAAAAACCTGGACACGAAAATGACAGCGGCATACCGCGCCGTAGCCGACCTTGCCAAAAAACAGAATTTATACATGAGAGACGCCGCCTACATGATTTCTGTCCAAAGAGTCGCCGAATCATGCAGGGTGAGAGGCTGGGTCTGATCCAATTTTTGGGGCGGATATTTTCCGCCCCTGTTTTTTCTCAACACGGAGTGAACAATGTCCTCAAATAAACCTGAGTGGAGAATAATAATAGATCTTCTCGAAGAGGCGAATCCTGTGCTGTACAAGAGGCTCGGCAGAAGAATGATGAACTACCTGTTTAAAAAAGACATTACGAAAATTGAAAACATAGTCCTTAACATAGACAAATCCGTGACTATGTTCGATTTCGAGGAAAGCCTGGACGACAATCAACCCCATCCGCGAATAAACACACAAACTCTGGAAAAAATGATAGGAGAAGTCTTTAAAATTGCCGAAGATGAAATCGGAGATGAAGAAATTACAAATGTGATAAGGATGTGGATAAAAAATGAGAACCTGAATTTCCTTATGAAATCAGCTGAGAAAAGAGACGTCGCTTTCGATGAGATTCACAACGCCTTGTACACTTTTTCCAAACAGCCTCACCTGAAAGACGCTCTGACTCAGGAAGACAGACTGGGAGTGAGGGTGGCTCTGATAAGAAGATTTTTGAGCAACAATCTGTCTTACATAAACACTCTTAAGGACCACATTACAATCGATGACTTCATTGACATCCTCAACAAAACCATTGGCCCGTCGAAAGGCAACGGCAAACTGGGAGGAAAAGCCGCGGGAATGATAAGGGCGAAACAGATACTCAAAAGCAAGTCCGAAGAATTCAGCGTGCTCGGTGAAATCCAGACTCCCAAGACATGGTTCATAACTTCAGACGGCATTTTTGAATTTCTTCATTCCAACGCTCTTGAAGAATTCCAGAGGATAAAGTACCACGACCCGCTTGAGATCAGGAAAGAGTATCCCTACATCGAACAGATTTTTAAAAACTCGATAATGCCACTCGAATTCATTTCGATGTTCAGCGTTGCTCTTGACGATTTCGGAGATTCCCCAATTATAGTCCGCTCGTCGAGTCTTCTCGAAGACAGCCCCGAAGCTGCATTCGCAGGAAAATACAAAAGCCTTTTCGTTTCCAACCAGGGGACAAAGAAAGAGAGGCTGGAAGCTCTCATAGATGCAATAGAGGAAGTTTACTCCAGCGTATTCAGCCCGGACGTCATAGAATACAGGAGAGAGAACGGCCTGCTGGATTTCAACGAAGAAATGGCTTTGATGATTCAGGAAGTCGTCGGCACAAAAATCGGCAAGTACTATCTTCCGGCTTTCGCCGGTGTAGCCTTCACAGACAACGAGTTCAGATGGTCGCCGAGGATAAAAAAGGACGACGGAATAATAAGGCTCGTCGCGGGACTCGGAACCAGAGCCGTCGACAGGCTTGGTGACGACTATCCCCTTCTTTTGTGTCCAGGCCAACCGGGCTTGAAAGTCAACTCCACTCCCGAAGAATCCTTCCATTATTCACAAAAATACATTGACGTCATTAACCTCGAGACCAGAAAATTCGAATCCATATCACTCGAAAAACTCATTGAAGACGCAGGAACAAATCTGCCGGGATTGCCCGACATAGTTTCGTTGTTTTCAGACGGACAGCTTCACCAGTCTGTCGGAAGCCTCGTCGATCTCTCAAAAGGCGAACCTGTAATCACCTTTGCGAATTTGATAAAAAAAGGCAGGTTCATAAACTATATTAAAACGATACTCGATGTTCTCAAGAGAGCTCTCGGTTATCCTGTTGACATCGAATTTGCATTCAACGCCGCAACCGAGAAGTTTTACCTGCTCCAGTGCAGACCTCAGAGTCATTCAAAAGAGATAATTTCGGTATCAATGCCGCGCGACATACCTCGGGACAAAATTCTTTTCACGGCTAAAAAATATGTCACCAACGCACTCGTAAAAGACATCCGGTACATAGTTTTCATAGACCCTTTCGCATACGACTCCATGGAAGAGCTCAACGATCTGATCACTGTGGGAAAAATAGTTTCACAGCTCAACTCGGAACTACCCAAAAAGAAATTTATTTTGGCCGGACCCGGAAGATGGGGAAGCAGGGGTGATATCAAACTCGGCGTCAGAGTGACGTACAGCGACATAAACAACACCGCCATGCTCATCGAAATAGCAAAACAGAAAAAAGGATACATGCCGGAGCTGTCTTTCGGAACCCATTTTTTCCAGGATCTGGTCGAATCACAGATAAAATACCTCCCACTTTACCCGGACGACGAGAACTCTGTTTTCAACAATGATTTTTTCACTTTATCAAAAAACAGTCTTTCTTCACTCGTCAATCTCTCTCCTGGAAAAAAAGAGCTCTTCGAAAGCGTGATAAGGGTTATTGACATTGAAGAACAGGCCAAAGGTTATTCAGGCGAAATAGTCATGGATGGCGATTCTTCTTACGCAATTGGTTTTTTAAAACTAAACGGAATCGATACCGATGTCAGACTTTGAACTCACTCAATACGAGGAAAATCTCAGGATAAGCTCCGACATAAACCGTGGACTTTCTCCTTTCAAGATAAGAGAAATTCTACTCGTCGCGACGTTGTACGATTCTTATATTCTTGAAGAAGAAGGACTTCTCAGTGACATGCTGTTCGAAGAGTATTTCAAAATCAGCCTGGCGGACGCGCCGAGAATAACTTCTGTCTATTCCAAGGAAAAAGCTGTTCAGGCGATAAAAGAAAAAAAAATCGATCTTGTAATACTGACAATGAGAATAGACGACTTTCAACCTTACGAAACCAGTCTTTCAATAAGGGAATTAGATCCCGATTTGCCGGTGTTTCTTCTGTTAAACGACAATTCCGACATAAAGATCGTCGAACAGTGGAAAGACAGACCAAGCGCCATAGACAAGATTTTCATCTGGAACGGCGACGCGAAAATATTCCTGGCGATGAGCAAATATGTCGAAGATTATAAAAACGCTTTAAACGACACCTCTCTCGCTTCTGTCAGGATAATCCTTCTTGTCGAAGACTCGCCGGTCTATTATTCAAAATATCTTCCGCTTCTGTACCGTGAAATAATAAAACAGACACACACTCTGATAACCGAAGAGAAATTCGACGAAACGAGAAAGATAACAAGATACAAGACCCGGCCCAAGGTCCTCCTCGCCATGAATTTCGAGGAAGCCCGGACAATTTTTACCAATTTCAAAAATTACCTGATGTGCCTTATTACGGACCGCCGTTTTCCCAAAGAAGGTTTTCTGGACGAATCGGCAGGCATTTCCTTGATCGAAGAATTCAGGAAAACTTCTCCCGACCTCATAGCTCTTCTTCAATCTTCGGAACCCTCGACGGCAGAAAAAGCGAAAGATTTGAAAGTTTCTTTTATTGACAAAAATTCTGACCGGCTCTCAACCCAGGTCAGAGATTTCATCAAAAATGAACTCGGTTTCGGCCCTTTTTTGTTCAAGAATGATACGGGTGATATTCTCGACGAAGCTCTCAATTTGGACGATTTCGAGAAAAAAATAGAAAAAATACCCGAAGATTCCATTTTTTACCATTTCGAAAGAAATGATTTTTCGACATGGTTCGCTGCCAGAGGCGAATTTAAAATTGCCGAAAGCTTGCGCAGGATGAAAACAGTCGATTTTGAAAGCCCCAGAGAAATCAAGTTCCATTTGTCCAATATGACAAAGCTTGTAGAATACAAAAAATCGAAGGGAAAAATAATCAATTTCGACGACAAATACCTCACCGAAGGAGACAGCATTGTGAGGCTTTCGGCGGGAGCACTCGGAGGCAAAGGAAGGGGAATCGCTTTTATCAGTTCACTTCTTCAAAACAGCGCTCTTGAAAACTCAGTGCAGGGTGCAAGCATCAGAATACCGAAAACATACCTGGTCGGTACGGATTCATTCGACCAGTTCATCGAAAAAAACGACCTTCTGGAATTTGCCATTGAAGAGGACGACCATGAAAAAATCAAACAAAAATTTCTTTCTTCTTCGCTTCCTGAGGATCTCGAAAAAAAATTCAGGATACTTCTTCAGAAAATCAACCATCCTCTCGCAGTCAGATCTACAGCGGTTTTCGAAGACTCGATATCCCACCCCTTTTCAGGCATTTACGAGACATACATAATACCAAACTCCAATTACAATTTCGAGATCAGATACAAGCAGTTCACGGACGCTGTAAAACTTGTTTACTCTTCGGTTTATTCCAAGGTCGCCAAGACCTATTTCGAATCCATCGGCTACAACATAGAAGAAGAAAAAATGGCTGTTGTCATACAGAAACTGGTCGGAAATTCGGTTAACGGAAGGTTTTATCCGTCATTTTCCGGAGTCGCCCAGTCATACAATTACTATCCTGTTTCCTATATAAAACCGGAAGACGGCATCGCGGTCGTTGCTCTTGGCCTTGGAACATACGTCGTAGACGGCGACAGGGCTTTCAGGTTCTGCCCCAAGCACCCAAAAATCGACTTTTATTCATCTGACGACCAGCTTAAAAATTCACAGACCTATTTCTGGGCGCTCGATATGGGAAAAAGCGATTTCGATCTTTCTCTCGGCGAAGACATCACCCTTGTAAAATCCTCCCTCGAAGACGCTGAAAAAGACGGCGCTCTGAAAGATGTTGCTTCAGTCTGGGACTGGCAGAACAACAGGTTTTCCGGATACCTGGGAACCGATGGACCGAGAATAATAAATTTTGCAAACATATTGAAATACGAATCTTTTCCACTTTCTGACGTTCTTCAAAAACTTCTCGCAGTCTTTAAAACCGCTCTCGGAACACCCGTTGAAATTGAATTCGCGGTCGAACTCGGTAAAAAACCCGTTTTTTACATTCTCCAGCTCAAGCCTTTCATAAGAAATTTCGACAATTACGAAATTGACTCCTCGGAGCTCGAAGGTAAAAACGTTTTCATATCGACAACACAAACCCTGGGAAACGGCAAAGTGGAAGGAATAAAAGACGTAGTTTTCGTTTTTCCCGAAAAGTTCAAAAAGATGGAAACGCTCAAAATCGCCGAAGAAGTAGAACACTTCAATCAGAAGCTAAAAGACGCGAAAAAGCCTTATCTCCTGATAGGCCCTGGAAGATGGGGGACGAGCGACAGGTTCCTGGGGATACCTGTCAAATGGAACCAGATTTCAGGCGCCAGAACGATAGTCGAATACGGAACAAAGGATTTTCAGATAGATCCTTCGCTGGGTTCTCATTTTTTTCACAACATTACCACTCTCAACATAGGTTATCTGACAGTTCCTTACAACAGCGAAAAAGATTTCATAAACTGGGATATCATCAAAAAGAAGAATATTACCTGTGCAAAAGAATATTGCGCCCACGTGGAATTCCCCGAAGGATTGACCGTCCTCATGGACGGCAGAAACGGATCCGGAGCGGTTTTTTCAGGTAATAATTACTGATATAAATCAAAAAACCGTCTATTCACTCTTCGAATAAACAAGAGAGAAATCATCGGTCAGTTTTTTTGACAAAAAAGCCTTGATCTTCCAAAAAGTAAAAGTTTTCCTTTTAAAAACCGATCCCTCGTGCCAATTGCCTGCCTCGTCGAGGCATCCCTTCTTCTGGCCGTCGAGGGATTGAAAAAGTTCGACACTTTTCTTGAAACAAATAAAACTCTTGTTCAGGCTCAGTTTTACTCCGAAAAGCCAGCCTTTTTCGAGAAATTCGGTAATTTTGTCGGGAGTGACGGACAAAGTTACCATCAGGGCTGAAGAACCGGGTATCTTTCTTATCTCTTTTTTTGAAAAATAAAGCCTCAGGGTCTGGGAATTGCTGTGTTGGATAAAATCTATCTTTTCCGGGACGATGGTCTCCCTTCCGTACCTTCTTTTTTTGGCGAACAATGAATATAACGTCAGCGTGGAATGCTTTTCGAGCTGAAATCTGTAATAATTCTCGACCATCCTGACTGTCATTTTTTTCGTGAGATTTATGAGAATGTTTTCTATGTCATCCCATATTTCTTTCCCTATGAGGTAAGAGCCAATGACCGACACCAGCGATTCGACAGACAGGAGATCTTCGGGTTTGAATATCGCAAAAATTGCAATGATGACAACACCGAGGAAAAGCCCGAAAAAATTTCCAAACCTGTCTGTCATTTCAGCATAAGCAGATCTTTGTTTGACCAGAATGTCGCGGACGTATTCCTCGTACGGAGTAAATACAAAATCCCTGGACGAGACTTCGTCCGAATAAGGATACAAAACCAGATGGCATTCCACGGAATTGTATTTTTTCATACTTTCGATTTTGTCGAGGATTATTTCGAAAGTACCATTTTTTTTATTATCGCTGACAAGTCCGACAGAGTCGGCCGTTTTCTGAAATTCATCTTTAGTCACCTGAATATTCTATCAGAATCCAGGCAAAAAAAAACCGGGGGATTCACCCCCGGTCAAACGGCAGGAACAGAGGATTATTTTTTCTTTCTGTCAAGAATCTTGCTTATGACAAAATACACTATCATGCTGAAGCCGCTCAGTCCGAGCATCATTGCGCTTGTCGCTTCCATCCTGATTTCAGGGAAGAAAAGAAATCCCAGCAAAATTGCAGCAGCCAGGGATATGAGGATCATCGCCCACATAAGAACTGCGTACCCGGGACCGTTTTTCGACAAACTGTTGAGATCGAAATTGTTGTCTCCCTTTTCTATCAGTCTCTTTTTTATTTTGTAGTCCATCGACAGCTTCACTATGCCGTAAATCGTTCCTAAAAAGACAGCCATGGGTAAAAAATCGTTCATCTTCACACCTCCTTTTGAACAATAAGACAATCGGGGAAGCGAAATGGTTGCATAAAATTTCAGATCAATATTCTGCAACAAAACACCGTCTGCTTTTGTCTGATATAATAATCAAATGGATCAAAAAGAAGAAAAAGAATTAATCCGGCGAATAATGTCGGGAGACGAAGAAGCTCTCGTTTTTTTCATTGATTCATACAAAAAACTGGTCTTTCACGTCGCGGGAAAACTGATTGAAGACAGCGACGATCTCGAGGACGCTTGTCAGGAAATATTCATAAAAATCTATGAAAACCTCGGCTCTTTTAAACACGGTTGTAAACTTTCTACGTGGATAGCGAAAATATCATACAATCACGCGTGCAACTTGCTTAAAAAAAGAAAAAAAACCGTATCTTTCAGCAAAATGAATTTTGGAGAAAAAGAAGAGATATTTTTGGATGAAAAGTCCTTACAAAATTCTCATAAAGAATCCTCTCTTAACCGGCAAAGGGAGGAGTGCAATCAGCTGGTAGAAAAATGCCTGGAGAGGCTTCATCCTGTCCAGAGAGAGATAATATCCCTTTATCATACGGAAAATTTTTCATACGAAGAAATATCTTACGCTTTATCGATGCCCTTAGGAACGGTAAAAAATTATCTATTCCGGGCTCGAAAAAACCTGAAAGATATGGTATTAAGAACGCAGGAGGCGGCAAATGAAGCATGTTGACGAAGACATTTTTCAGGAATTTCTCGACGGGGGGAAAAAAGACGCATCTGTGACAGACCATCTCTCCCACTGCGCGTCCTGTTCAAAGAAACTAAGTGAATACGAGACTCTTTTCAAACACCTCTCTTCTGAGAGGACTGAAATACCTAGGGACTTCACAATCAAAACGGTCAAAGCCGTTTCGGCAAGAAGAAAAAAGATCAAAACCGAAGAAAGGCTGTTGAACTGCTTGTATTTCTTGGCCGTGGCGGCTTGCGCTGTATTTTATCTTGTAAGAATTGACGTTCTGACCCAAGCAAAAAGTTGGTTTGAGCCCATAAAGACAATTTTCATTGTTCTGTTTCAAAATCTTCCCGAAGTCAAAGGAAGTTTTTTTAGACTCGAAACATTTACAATTTTTGCTGTTTTGACAGCCGCCTTTTTATCAGACCTGATTTTTTTACAAAAACGCCGTCAAAAGAACTAACCCAGCTAAGAAGTCAATTCTTCATACTTGTCAATATAGGACAGCTGTTTGTACTCTCCGGTTTCCTCTTCTATCAGTTTTTTGTATAGATATGCAGCCCTTTGCCTGGACTCGCTTGTCCGTTTGATTTTCCACATCAAGTAAAATATTTCCGCCTTTTGGATCGTATTTCCCCATTTTTCGAGCATTTGATTCAGTTTTTTTTCAGCGTTTTCTGCGTCACCCCGCTCGTAAACCAATTCGGCTGAGTTTATCTCATACCTGAAAAGCAGATAATCATTTTTAAGTTTTCCGTGCATCGCAAGAAGGGCTTCGTTGCTCTTTTCGGCTTCTTCATAGTCCTTTTTCAGGATATTGATTCCAAACCTGATGTCGTAATGTTCCGCAAGAAAAAGGTCTTTGCCGCATTTATTCACTTTTTCAATTGCTTCGTCCAGCAACGCGAGAGCTTTATCGTACCTGCCCCTATTTCTCTCGACACTGCACAAATTGATAAGGCAGAGTATTTGTACAGGAATGTCTCCGATTTCAATCGATATTGAATGAGCTCTTCTGAACAATTCTTCGGCCTTTTTTAATTCTTTTTTGTGCAGAGCAATCAATGCCATGTTGTTAAGTGTCGTCACCGATCCGTTTCTATCCTGGAATTCTTCGTATAGTTCCAGGGCTTTTTTAAAATTAAACATGGCTTTATCCGCGTCGAGTTTTATCTCCATGTATGAAAGACCGAGATTACCGTACAAAACAGCCTTGGCGGGTTTACTTTCAATTCTTTCAGCGATTTTAAGAGCTCTGTCCAGATACTCAAAAACCCTGTCAAGGCCGACTTCCCTTCCGAAAAACACGGATATTATGCTGTAATTTTTTGCAAGTATATTGAGATACTGTCTGTTCTCCGATGAATCTGCAAGTTTTTCTGCCTCTTCCAAAGCCCTCTTTGCGTAGACATAACCCTGTTCTTCATACCCGGAGTGATGATGATACATGGCAATATTGTCGAGAGTGTTGATCAGAGATACAGGGTCGTCTGTGTTCTCCAGAAGCTCTTTTAATGCGTCGAACTTTCTTCTGATTTCTTCCCTGTCTCCGACGTGAAGCTTCACTTCGAAAATCAAATTGACCAATCTACTGTGAGATTTTTTGTCATGATCTTTTTCAGCTTCAATGAGAGCTTCCTCAGCCACGGCAATCGCTTTTTTGAAATTCGAAGTATTATAAAGGGTCTGCGCCCACTGTATTTTGTTGACAGTCTTTTCCGAACCGGTCAAATACCTGTCCATAGTTTCATAACAGGTCAGAGAGTCTTTTTTCATACCTTTTTCAGCGGCATGTTTGACGGCGTCTCTCCCGGTTTTAATAACTCTATCGGCGTTTTCAGCCCTGTCCCAGTGCTCAATAAGTTCGACATAATGACTTGAAATATCTTCGGCGTATATCTCTTCGATTATGCTTCCTGCGAGGTTATGAAGAGATCTCAGTTTCTCTTTGAGTATCATTTGATAGACTGAATCTCTTATGAGAACGTGCCTGAACATGTATCTAATTTTTTCAATCCTCGTCCATATCTGTTCGTTTTCTCCCGACCTTAGGTCGCGGGATATCCTTTTATTTCTCAGCATCCGGGACAAAACATCGACGGCAAATTCCTTGCCGAGAACAGACGCGTTTTTGATGGCTTCTTTCAAATCATCCGTCAGCCTGTCGAATCTGGCTGTTATGACCGAATTTATATCAGAGGGAATACCATCGGTTTGGCCTGCTATGCTGAAATCTGGACTTAAAAGTTTATTTTCCATGAAATAAAGCGCGAACTGTTCTATAAAAAACGGATTCCCACCGGTTTTTTCGTGAAAAAACTCAATAGTCTTTTGGGGCAGTTTTTCTGACTTCCATGTGTTTTCAAGCATTTTTCCCGTCAGTTCTACGCCGAAATGTTCTATTAATATTCTTTTGACAACAGGAAATTCAGTCTCCGGGTCAAAGACCTGACCGTCGTCTTTCAATCTGCAGGTAGCTAAAAAGACATAAGGGAATTTTTCGACGTTTATCGAAAGCACCCTCATAAGATCTATAGAATCTTCATCCACCCATTGAAAATCATCCACGGTCAAAATGATCGGCTTAAATGAAGAAAGCGCTTTGATCATCGCTTTAAAAGCGTAAAAAAAATTTTCGCTTATTTTTTCGGGTTTGATTCCCGGGTAATTGATCAAGTCTTTTTCAACACCGGTGAAGTAAGCCAAAAAATCTCTTCCCCGCAAAAGCTCTTCCCTCAAAACTCTGTCTCCGGTTTTTTCAGCCAGTTCACTCAAAACAGCGTCGAAATCGTTTTTTGCACTGAAAAAGTAGTTTTTCAAAAATTTTACGAAAGGCGACAGGCTTTCACTCTGCGAAGGTTCAAATGATAAAAATACAATCGTGAACGAATCTTTTATTTCCTCTTCGTTCAGAACTTCAGACACGAGTCTGGTCTTGCCCATGCCAGGTTCTCCGTCGATGAAAATCATTCCTCCGTTGACCTTTTCTTTCAAAGTCTTTTTCAGAACATCAATGATCTGATTTCTTTCCTTTTCTCTTCCTACAAAAAGGTCGTCAAAATTTCCCGTGATTTCTTCTTTGCCCGCCTCATCAACTGAAAACAAATCCATTCTTTCCTTGATTCCTTTGAATTTCCGCTTTCCTTCAGTCTTTAGAATGAATCTGTCCGTTAACGCCTGTGCTGTTCTTTCATCAATCAGAATTTGCCCTTTTTTACCTTTTACCATCAATCTTGCCGCCAGGTTGACGCTTTTTCCCATCACAGTGTATTCGCTCATATCCGGGGATCCGACAAATCCAGCGTAGGTCACTCCTCGGGAAATTCCCGTCTTCACAGAGCGTTTTGACACCGAATTGAGCTCAAGTGAGAATCTGACGGCTTTTTCAAGAGGTTTCTCGACCGCCGTCGGAGCGCCGAAAATAGTCAGGGCTACAACCCCTTTGTCGCCTGCGATTATTTTGTTCATGTACCCACCGAATTTCTCTGAAATGACGACGGCGTTTTTTATTGCCTGATCAATGTCTTTAACTCTTTCCAGAGAAATGAAGCACGCCACTGTGTCCCTGAATTCACCCGTTTCTTTTTTGGAAAGAACACTCTTTGGAATGAATTTTTCTGCAATTCGGATCGAAATCTTTTTCGACTGTTTTTTCAGCTCTTTGTTTTTTTTTAATCTAATATCCGCGGCAAAAAAATTTTCGGTTTTCTTTATAAACTTGTATCTTTTGTCAGTTTTTACGGCTTTTTTTATTTTTGTATTCGCCAAAACTTCATTGTCACCACATTTTTTTTGCAGTTCAGCCGTCTCGTCAAACGGTTTTCCCTGAAAATAATACAAGTACCGTCCGCCGCAATCGATTGTCTTAAAAATGATTTTACCAGACGATAGGGCGATTTTAGGCGAGAAAACGAAATCTCCAAACCTGGTTTTGACGGGATTCAAACCGGTGAATTCACTCACAATCTCGCCGGCGGCTAAAAGAGCGGACACTGTGGAGGATTTATTAATTTTCTTTCCGGCTGGAAACACGGCATAAAACGCGTCTCCTGCAAAAACTGGGACGAACCCGGAATGTCTTTCGACGGCGGATATCGCCGGAGTGAAGACGTCGTTTATTATTTTTGAAAGTACCTCAGCGCCTTCTTTTCCGTTTTTCATCAGCTCTTCCGTTGTCGAAGTGAAGCCGGAAATGTCGAGGAACAAAACCGCTCCTTCAAACTCTTTGAACTGTATTTTATTGAGGAAAAAATCTTCGACAATGTTTGGGACTAACCTTCTTGTCTTCATTGAATTTTTCATCCGTCCTCTCTGCCGAAATTCTATCAGAAAGAATTTTTCTCCGCATTAAAATCGGCGCAAATAATACTTTGCAGGAATAAAAAATCCCTTATAATTTCCGGCTAAAAGGATTTTATATGCATTATTTAATTACGGTAATTCTATTGATCTGCAGCAACATCTTTATGACCTTCGCCTGGTATGCACACCTCAAAAATTTATCGCAAAAACCCTGGATAATAGCCTCAATTGCCAGCTGGGCAATCGCTTTTTTCGAATACCTTATTCAGGTTCCGGCCAACAGGATTGGTCATCAGGCGATGAACTTAGGACAGCTTAAAATCCTCCAGGAAGTCATAACACTTTCCGTTTTCATTCCTTTTTCTGTTTTCTATTTCAGAGAAAAACCCGACATTGATTTTCTCTGGGCCGGACTCTGCATTCTCGGCGCCGTTTTTTTCATTTTCAGAAAGACGATTTTCGGTGGTTGAGACCTCAGTTTCTTTTTTCAACGCCTGTAATTATGTTATAATTAATTATATTAACCGTAACGAAAAAAGGAGGAAAAATGAAGCGTTTAATCAGTGTCATGTTTTTGTTGTCTCTTCCCATCATGATTTTTGCAAATCAGGAAGAGGCTGAGATGTCGGGTATCAATCCTTGGACAGGAAAACAAGTCTATGAGAAATCTTCTATGCCCAAGGCGTCGGTTCTTCTTATCCCGGATTCAAACGCCGACGTAGTAGGCATGTTTTCGCCCTACGACGGAACATACATCGGAAACATAATTGTAGACGATCCCACCGGACTCAATTACGACCTTCAAACACCTATCAACGCCATACAGGGACCATCTAATATTATTTTCCTCTCAGATCAAGTATCAGACGCCGTATACGCTTTCGATTCTCTGGGAAATTTCTTGTACATAGCGGCAGACGCCTCCGACGGATTGGACAACGTCAGGGGAATCGCTTTCAGAAACGACACTCTGTTCGTCACATGCGGAGGAACCGGCAACAAGGCTATTTTCATGTTCAGCGGTCCTCATTCGTCTGCGGGCTTTTTCGTCCCCGCAGGAACCATAGATCCTTTCGACATATTTTTCCTCTCGGACGGAAGCGCTCTTGTGGCCGACATAGAAGGATCTTCAGACAACGTAAGACTCTACGACGCTTCGGGGAGTTTCGTGAAACAAATTATATCTATTAATTTTCCCGAGCAGATAATTTCCGATCCGGTTCAGCCAGGAGAATTTCTGGTAGCCGGATTTTCCGCGAACAACGTCACTGATTTTGACACGAGCGGAACTATATTCAGGACACTGCCTTTCAGCGGCGCCAGAGGCGTTTACAGACTCGGAAACGGCAACATTCTTGCGACAAGTTCTGTCGGAGTTGTCGAGCTCGATTCAGCCACAGGTGCGCAGATTGCAGTAAAGTATTCCGGACAGTGCAGGTTCATTGAACTTTACGAGACAGGTCTCGGAGTGGAAGAACCTGTCGAACAACACACTGGAATAAATGTATTAAGATTATTCCCAAATCCTTTCGCCAACAGTCTCGAAATTAATATCAGTTTGACATATCCGCAATTCGTATCGGTTTCAATATATTCCGTCAACGGTTCAAAAGTAAGAGTTCTCAACGAAGGAATGCTTGACGCCGGAAATCATTCATTTTACTGGGACGGACACGACGGCACTGGAAACGACTGTATCAACGGAACATATTTCATAACTTTATCCACTCCCGAAGGAGAGATGAGGGAAAAAGTCGATTTTATAAAATAAATTTTTTTCAAGTCGGCCATTCGTAGTGTTTCAAACATTCCGGATGGCTCGCTCCTCGTAAATGAAGGACGTAAAATCTTATGTGTCTCGGCGTAGTAAATTTTACTTTGTCAATAGAATGGGCTTATTCGCTCAAAGACAAAAGACAGGCGGTGAGAAGCATAAAGGAAAGACTTAAAAACAAATTCAACGCCTCCGTAGCCGAGACCGACAACCACGACTTTTTCAACAGAGCGACACTTTCTGCGGCAATAATCGGAACCGACAAGAGTTCCGTCGAACCGCAGATACACTCCATGATAAAGTTCGTCGAAAACGACAAAAACGTAATATTAGAAGGGGTGCGCGTTGAATATTACTGAAAAGAGAATAGGGATCATAGGCGCCGGAAAAGTCGGAACGACTCTGGCGTCTGTTTTTAAGAAAAAAGGTTTTCAGGTTTCCATAAAAACAAAAACAACGCCTCCCCGTTATGTCAGCGACTTTTTGAAAGAAATGAAAATTCAGCTTTTCCGCGACTCGGGAAAATTTGCTGAAAACAGCGACGTGATAATTATATGCACCCAGGAGAAAGACATTGGCGGCGCGCTGTCTGAAATAAGCAAATTTTTGAACAAAAAGCATTTGATAGCCCACACCAGCGCTTCTTTCTCGGCCAACGATAAAATTCAGAGCGTTTCTGTTTTTCATCCCTTCATGTCATTTCCTGCCGTAGATACCAAAATTGAAGACTTCAGCGGTTTCATCTTCGGTATCTCGTGCAAGGACAAGTATTTCAATGTTTTTTCAGAACTCGCCAAAAAAATCGGCGCCAGACCAGTAAAAATTCGCGGTGATATGTTACCGCTCTACCACGCTTCGGCAGTTATACTCGTCGAAGGTATGATAAAATCAATAAAAAACGCCGCAGAGATTCTTGAAAAATCCGGTGTTGACAGAAAGACCGCCCTGAAGACTTGCACTTTTTTTTCAGCCGACATAATCAGCAACATAGAAAAGATGGGAACTGAAAAAGCGGAGACCGGACCACTAGCGAGAAAATCCGAAGACGTCATCCGGAAGCACATAAAGGCGCTAAAAAAACATTGTCCGGAAAAACTCGACCTCTACCTGACTTTGGTGAAATCGAAGGCAGAGTCTTGAAGCCGTTAACTCCTGTCAAATTCGAAAGATACGGAATAAACGTCATTCCGGTGACTGGATTTGCAGGCTGTTCTCAGCCTCCCAAATCGGCCCAGTACATCCTTTCTGAACTTGAAAAAGAAAAAGAATTGGGTAAAGTTACAGACTACGCCTCGGGACCTGGTTTTGTGTCGCTTCCTCTTTCTAAATTTTGTGATAAAGTTGTTTCTGTTGAATGGAATCTGACAGCTTACAGAACTCTCAAAGATAACATTTCGGCCAATTGTCTGAATAACGTCACGCCTGTCCTGTCAGACGGATTTAAGCTTTCTGAAAAATCAGACGCCGTCATCGTAAATCCTGACCCTCACGGCGGAAGAGAACTGACAATTTCGATGTTCGAGAACTCTCTTTCTTTCCTGAAAGAAAACGGAAAACTTTTTTTTATATGCCGAAGAGATTTCGGCGCAAAATGGTATCAAAAATATCTGAAAAACCTTTTCGAAGAGGTCGAAGTTCTCGGGATTTCAGGAGGATACAGGACCCTCAGGTGCTGTCACAAAAAAAACTTCACTCCCGGAGATTTTTCAAGAAAAATCAATTTCGGTCAAAACGTCTTTAAAACCGTTCCGGGCGTTTTTTCGAGAAAGAAAATTGACGAAGGAACCAAACACCTAATTGAAAATGTTTCGCCGATAAAATATTCTTCAGTGATCGACTTCGGATGCGGATACGGACCAATCGGAATTTGCCTCTCCAAAACATCCGAAAAGTGTTTTTTGATTGAAAATAATCTTATCGCTGTCAAATGCAGTTGGAAAAATGCAGGTATCAATTCGGCCGGCAACTGTGAAGTCATATTCGATGACAGAGTCCCGGAAAGACTTTACGCCAGTGCAGATTATTTTCTTTCGAATCCGCCCACTCATTTCGGAGGCAACGCTGCCGATTTCATACTCGGTCAGGCGTTTTTATCTCTCAAAAAAGGCGGAACCGCGGCTTTTGTCGTCCACAGAACGGCCGGGTATGCTCAGAGGATGAAGCATATTTTCAAGAACGTGTCGTCAGTAGAAAAAGGTTTTTACACCGTTTTAATTTCAGAAAAATGTTAATAAACCCTCTCTATTTGCTGATATCCTCAGCCGCTGTATTCCCAGTCATTTTTCATCTGATGAGAAAATTCGGTAAAAAAGAGATTCTCTTTCCAGCCGCCTGCCTCATAAAGGACTCGGGTGTCCCGCTTAAGAAAAAATTCCGTTTGAGAGAACTGATTCAGCTCATTTTGAGAATACTTGTTATTTTTTGCACGGCAGCGGCTTTTTCCCGGCCGGCGACAAAAATAAAATTTCCTTTCAGCAGGACGATTTCCCAGGTCGCTGTCGTTGCGGACATATCTGAAAGCGTCACAAGAAGCGGAATATACGAAAAAGAATTTTCAGGACTTCTCGATTACGTATCAGGGGTCTGCGTCACGGGTAAAGGACAGACCGATTTTATTGATGAAGACGCTTTTGACAGATCAGTGTTTTGTCCACGCGAAATAGACGGTTCAGCCGATATACCTTTTTCGCTTCTACTGTGCCGTGAAATGGGGTGCGGTGAACCACTGCTGATTACAGACAGACAGAAAATTTCATGGAGGGGCATGGAATCGCTTTGCGAGGATTTTGACGCCGTAACATTTCCCGACTCCCAATACGTTTTTGCCGTGAAATCCGTAATTCTTCCCGAATGGTTTCTCAGCGATGACACCGCTTACATATTTCTCTCGACAAACCCTGGGTTTTACGCCGGGGTTCATTCCCAGAAAACCGACACCGTTGTAGAAGCCGAAGACGGTATTTTCCTGCCTTTGTTTGTCAGCTCATCATCCGATACGGTTTTAATTTCCTCAACGGCCGACAGTTTATTTGTAATTTTGCATTCAAAAAACCAAATAAAAATATTTTCTAACAATGAAGAGATATTCAGAAGAATTTTTTCAGTATTCCCCGAAGGAAAAGCCGTCAAAACTTTTTTTCCCGAAAGCGCTTCCATCGCCTTCATAGACGAATCTGAGTTTCTTGATTTTACGCTTCCCGGCTCAGGTGAAGTCAAAGTCTTCGTTTTTCTCGACGACGCATCAAAACTGGGAAATTACGTCGAGGTTCTTACCGGGGTATCATCGTCCCCTTTGCCGGATAAACCTGCGGTGATCCGTCAGGGTTTAACAGGTTTTCTCGGTACGACAGTTTTGTATAAAGTCTTGCTGACCCCTCCGAAAGACTTAGCAAATTCTCATTCAGTCATAAACAGATTTGAAGACGGCAATCCGGCCCTGATAAAATGCGGAAATAATTTCGTATTCGCATTCAGTCCGGAAAACTCGACAATTTTCTCGCTGAAAAACTTTCCCGTTTTGTTGCTGAATCTCGCGCTTGGATCCGGGGAAAGCCATTCGATCTCCCCTTTCGTTCCGGACGAAGAACGGGCGTCCGATTATTTAAATGATGATTTCGCCTCGTCGAAATCGTGCTCTCTCGATGAAATGACTTCTCTTGTAAAAAAAAGCGCTCTTTTCGACATGAGTCCTTTTTTGACGTATATACTTATTTTTCTTCTTTTAGCCGAAGGTTTTTATTCTTTTTATCTGGGAAAAAGAAATTGATAGAAAAATATGTTTTCGGAGAAATCACAATAGATTCAAAAAAGTACAGAAAAGACGTCGTCATTCTCGGAGACGCCGTTTTAAGCCCTTGGATAAGATCGGAAGGTCATATGTTTTCTCTGGCCGACGCCGGGGATATAGTGGATTTTAAACCGGAATGTCTGGTCGTTGGCACCGGATGTTTCGGCATGATGAAAGTTGACAAAAATCTCGCAGAATTCTTCAACGCCACGGGCTGTATGCTTCACGTGCTGGACTCAAAGTCAGCCGTCGCAAAATTCAACGAAACAAGCGTGCTATATAAAACCGCCGCGGCTATACATCTGACCTGCTGAAGAAAAAATCAAATAAAAAAGAAAATTTCTACCACGAAGTTATAAAATTTGAGATACAAATTTTAAAAGAAAAATATTATTTCTCTTATTCTTCACCTTCGCGCAGGGCAAATCGACATGATTTGACTCTTCGTGATATCGAGATTTATTTCGATCTTCGTGCGCATTTTATTCTGTTTCTTCTTTCAGTGTTCATTAATTGTTTTATAAAAACATAATAAGATAATTCCATTAGCTCAATAATTTGCTAAAATAAATTTCTCATATACTTGTCACTACATCCGAATGGAGGAAATTGTGAAAAAAGTTATGTTATCCGAAAAAGACATATCAATAGAAGACGTAATCTCAGTCGCCGTCGAAAAAGCAGAGGTTTCGGTAACCGAAAGCGCTATGGAAAAAGTTAAAAAAGCGAGAGCCGCAGTTGAAAAAGCAGCTTCCGGGAATACTTCCGTCTACGGAGTCAACACGGGATTCGGATCGCTGGCCGAAAAAAAGATACCTCCCGATCTCATAGACAGGCTTCAGCTGAATCTGGTCCTCTCTCACAGTTGCGGAACTGGACCTGTTTTACCGGAAGAAGCCGTCCGCGCAATGATGTTCCTCAGGGCCTGCGTCCTTGCCAAAGGGCATTCCGGAGTCAGACCAGAAATATTAATACTTATAAAAGATTTTTTGAACACGGGTGCATACCCTGAAGTCCCGTCCCTCGGTTCAGTCGGCGCATCCGGTGATCTCGCCCCTCTTGCGCATCTTACACTCGGACTAATAGGAAGGGGTTTTGTCTACTTCAAGGGAGAAAGAATGGAGGCGCAGTCCTTCTTCGAAAAAAGCGGTCTGAAACCTCTCGTCCTCAAGGCAAAGGAAGGTCTCGCGCTCTTGAACGGGACCCAGTTCATGACTGCGGTCGGAATCCTCGCGTACGAAAAAGCTAAAAATATTTCAATTTCCGGAGACATGGCGGGAGCGCTGACTCTCGAAGCTTTCGACGGAAGACCGGAAGCGTTCGACGCAAAAATCCACGAACTCAGACCCTACGAGGGACAGATAAAAACGGCGGAAAACATCAGACATCTATGCGCTGGGAGCAAAAACATCCATTCCTCTTCACACCCGCGGGTTCAGGACCCCTATTCCCTCAGATGTATACCGCAAGTCCACGGCGTCCTCAAAGACTCACTTGCTCAGGTTAAAAAGACGCTCGAAATTGAAATAAACTCCGTAACAGACAACCCGCTCGTATTTCCCGACCAAAATGAAATCCTTTCAGGCGGCAATTTCCACGGCCAGCCCATAGCTTTTGCCATGGACTCGCTCGCAATAGCTCTTTCCAACATCGCAGGCATTTCAGAGAGAAGGACCGACCTCCTGCTCGACGACAAGAGAAGCGGTCTGCCTCCTTTTTTGGCGTCAAAACCGGGAGTCGAGTCCGGATATATGATCGCACACCTCACTGCAGCTTCACTTCTCAACCTCGTAAAAAACAGGGCAAATCCGTGCTCTTCGGATTCACTGCCGACTTCGGCGGGAAGAGAGGATCACGTCAGTTTCGGATCGAACTCAGCTCTCAAGTGTCTGGAATCAGAAGGTTTTGTCTCAAGCATCATAGCCATAGAACTGCTGACGGCTGCAAGGGCTGTCGACCTTGAGAACAAGAGGGAAAAACTCGGGAAGGGAACCACACAAATCTTCGATTTCGTCAGGGCAAAATTCCCTCACGTCGAAGAAGACCACGAAGTGTCCAAGGGCATAAAAGCCGTAGAAAAAAGTCCTTCAGATGGGTCTATGAACTGTATACTGAAATAATGGACAGTGTTATGTTAAATTCAGAGCTTTGTCCAGAGCAGGCTTGTTGAATCCAACTATGATTTTACCATTGGCTTCTATGACCGGCACTCCCTGCTGATTGCTCTTTCTTACCATTTCATCTGCCGCCGCCTGATTTTTTGAGACGTCTACTTCACTGAAAGATATTCCTTTCTGCCTGAGATATGTCTTGACCGAATTGCAGTAGGAACATGAAGGGGTAGTATAAATTTTCACTGACAATTTTTTCTCCTTTTTGTCTAAATATAACATGAAAAATAGATTTGACAACGTTCGACCCAGCCATTTTAATCTTTATCATGTCAAAAGACTCCGTAAGCAACGGCATTACTACAAAAGAAATTATCGTTTTCTGGATCCCTCTTTCTTTCACCTGGCTGATGATGGCGGCTGAAGCACCTTTCATAACCGCCATAATAGGAAGAATTCATGACGCAAAATTCAACCTGGCCGCTTACGGAGTGGCTTTCGCAATAGCCATGCTCGTCGAAGCTCCTGTAGTTATGATTCTTTCGGCTTCTGTTGCTCTTGTCAGCGACAGAAATAAATATTTAAAACTGAGAAATTTTATTGTTACTCTGATAATATCCGTGACATTGCTTCATGTCATTTTAAATCTGCCTCCGGTTTTTAGTTTTATCTCCCGGAAAGTCCTCAACCTCAACGACGAAATAGCTTCCCTGGCTCACGCTTCTTCAATAATCATGATCCCTTGGGCGGGTGCGATAGGATACAGAAGGTTTTATCAGGGTATTCTGATTCGATCAGGCCAGACTAAAAAAGTTGCGGCGGGAACTTTTGTAAGGCTTTCAACTATGTCTATTACCGGATTTCTTTTGTTTCTTTTTTCCGAAATTCCGGGCGCGTGCGTCGGCGCGGCTTCTCTTTCAGCCGGAGTGATTCTGGAATCTATTGCCACCCGCATAATGAGCATAAAAGCAGTCAAGAGCGTGACATCTATCGAATCGGACGGAAAATATCTTTCTTTTAGAGAGATATTATCATTTTACTATCCTCTCGCACTGACTTCCTATCTCATCCTCGGCATTAATCCTCTTCTCACTTTTTTCATGGCCAAATCGAGAATGACCATCGAATCTCTCGCCGTTTTACCTGTCATAAACGGATTTATTTTTATTTTCAGAAGTTTCGGACTCTCTTTTCAGGAAGCTGGTCTCGCTCTTTTAGGTAAAAAATACGAAAACTTCATACC
Source organism: candidate division WOR-3 bacterium (assembly GCA_016934535.1). Classification (NCBI taxonomy): domain Bacteria; kingdom Pseudomonadati; phylum Caldifarciminota; species Caldifarciminota bacterium. Next base: position 54,436 of record JAFGSQ010000056.1, on the reverse strand, counting down.
TCTGAGAAATTTTGCTTTCAAACTCGGTCTGATTACAAGTGTAATCCCCGCTATCATATCTGTAACTCCTCTCGTAATTCTATGGTTTAAACATGTGTCCTTTCTCACAGACGAACTTCTTCTAATCACCATAGTCCCGTTTTCAATTCTATCTTTTATGCCGGCTCTGACGACTCTCCTGGCGTGGCAAAGATCAGTTCTCGTCAATTCCAGGCTTACATACCCGATCACTGTCGCAACTGTTCTGGAGGTCATTTTTATAGGGCTTATTATGACTTTGTCGCAAAAACTTTTCAATCCAATAGGTATTTACTCGGCGGCGGCGGCGGTAGTTTTGGGAAGAGCTCTGGCAAACGCATATTTGTTCATTCCTTACAGGAAAATTGTTTCTTCTCACGGCTACAAGCTCGATTTTTACAGATCATACACGAAGTTAGCTGGGAACGGTTAATAATTCGGAGGTAAAATCATGATAAACATGGACAAGTTCAGCCAAAATTTCATTGCCCCTGAAAGATTCGAAAAGACAAAAAGCCGCCTTCTTCTCGGCCCTAACGGATGGCTTCTTTTCGTCGCATGCAATTCGGGAATTTCTCTGGCGGCCGATGTCAAAAAGCAATACGAAGAAATGCTCAGAATAAACGGCAGTGACCTGAAAGACATTCCCTTGATAGGAACGCAGGAAGCGCCACTTACAATGATATTTCAGGACATGGAAACATGTCCGCGCTTGACAAGACACGTCGCAGGATCAAACGCTTTCGTATTTCAATGCATCCACGAAAACACCTCGGGTAACACAGTCAACGAAAACCTTCAACAGCTTCTTCAGGCCGTAAGGACGCTGAAAGCCCACAGAGCCCAGAACATAACTGTTGTCACGCCTTATTCACCTTATTCAAGACAGGACAAACCGACTTTCATGCAGAGAGAAGCGACTCTCGCGAAGCTTTTCGCTGACCAGCTGAAAGTGGCGGGAGCAAACATCCATCTGACGTATCATCTTCATGCTCTCTCTATTTTCGGGCTCTACGAGCCTGACATGACACTGGTCGCACTCAGCGGACTTGATCTTTTTCTCGAGATTTTCAGCAAGTTCAGAAAATTGAAAGAAGCAGTGGCAGTCTCGACTGATTCGGGAGGAGCCAAGTTCACCATTCATTTTGCCGACGCCATGGGAATCTCTCACGCGATAGTGAATAAATTCAGACACGCCAAGGACAAATCCGACATGCTCGGAGTAATAGGCGATCTCGAGGGGAAAAAGACCGCACTGATCATTGATGACGAAACGGTCACCGGAAGTTCATTTTTGAACGTTGTAAAAAATCTTAAAACAAACCACGGAATAGAAGATATATATGTCGCTATTTCCCATCTCAAGATTAAAAAGAATCACATTCCCGGCCTTATTGAGGCTCACGAAAAATTCGGGCTGACCGAAATGCACGTCACTGACACGATTCCCCAGATTCCGGAAATACTCGAACTTGATTTCGTCAAAGTACACAATCTTTCAAAGAGGTTCGCTTCGACAATAAACAGACTGCACTACAATATTTCTGTCAGCGATCTTTTCACTGCCGTAAAATGAAACCCGTTGCTCAGTGTTCTGCCGAAACCTCTTTCGTGATATAATGCTTTACAATAACCTTATTTAAAAAAAAGGAGGCTTCGTGAGAAATATTTTAACTCTCTTGCTGGCGGCAACGGCTCTTATAGCTTTTTCTTCCTGTACGAAGAGCTCTTCTCCCACGCAACCAGCCAACGCCGGTTGCGTTGACGGATATTTCAGACTGCCTTCGGGAGGTTTTGCAGTTCCCGGAGCGACCGTGTCCATCGGCAGTATAAGCACCACGACAGCAGCGGATGGTTATTTCTTCCTTCAAAATGTCCCGGAGGGCGATCAAGTCCTCACCGCTACAATGGGAGTCTTCACGGCATCGGTTACGGTGACGGTAGTCAAAAACGATACTTCGTCGAGAACTCTATATTCTTCAGTTCCCGCAAGAAGCTATTTTCTGGTTGTATACGGCGGCGATTTCTGGGATGAACTGACGTCCGTCTTAAACAGCGCCGGAATAGTTTACGATTCTGTCAGACTTCACAACCTGAGCGCTTCAGACATAAACGGAAGGAAATACATATTCCTGGTCTCTGACAGCGGTTACACCCCCCCCTCACAGCCCACAGAACTTAAAAACTGGGCGGAACAGCAGGGAAACCACCTCTACGCTTCGAGCAGCGCATACACATGGCTTTTGGCCATGTTCCCTCAACAGTTTGAAAGACATTCGACGGACGGCGTTGCAGGAACGGCGACTAACATCGAACTAGAATCCTCGCTGTCATCCTATGTCGGAGGAACCCTGTCTGTGGTATTTACAATGCCCTATGTTCCGATAAGCATGGTTCAGACCGGTATAACAGTCCTCATAAGGGCTACGGTTCCGGTTGAAGGCGGACAATGGCTTTCAGATTCGCCCGTCGCCTTCAGATGGAACGAAGGAGGGACAAACGGCGGAACAATAACATTCACGAATTTTTACACTGGAATGAAAGGTCCGGCTGAAGAAAGAGCCAAAATTTATCTCTCCCTTTTCTGAAGTTGATCAGCTGAAAATACGCGCGCCGTCTCTCTCTATGAGTTCGGCGCGCCTTGGTCCCACCGAAACCCATGATACTCTGACGCCGATTTCTTTTTCTATTCTTTCCACGTAATTTTTTGCATTCTCAGGCAGGTCGCGGAATTTTCCGACTTTTGATATATCGCTTTTCCATCCGGGCATTTTCTCGAAAACGGGAACCGCTTTCTCGAGAATGGAAGTCGTCGGGAAATTTTTCATCAATCCTCTTGTCGTTTCATAGGCAGTGCAGACAGGTATTTCGTCTAAATATCCGAGAACGTCGAGATTAGTCAGGACGGCCTGAGTCGCCCCCTGGACTTTGCATCCGTATCTAGTTGCGACGCAGTCGAACCAGCCCATCCTGCGGGGTCTTCCAGTAGTGGCTCCGTATTCCCCTGCGTCTCCTCCGCGCTTTCTCAGCTCTTCGGCTTCTTCTTCGAATATCTCGGTCGTAAACGGTCCGTTTCCTACACAGGATGAGTAAGCTTTTACGACCGCTATTATCTCGGTTATTTCGTAAGGCGGGATTCCGGCTCCGACCGAAGCAAAACCTGCGAGAGGCGATGAAGACGTCGAATACGGGTATATGCCGTGGTCGGGATCTCTCAGAGTGCCGAGCTGGCCTTCGAGCAGAATTTTTTTCTTTTTCTTAAGCGCTTCGTTAAAATATTCGGTCGTGTCCCTGAGATAGGGTTCAATCATTTTTCCCTGTATCAGCATTTCATCCAGTATCGGGTCTGCGTTCAAAAGATCTTTGCCGTACAAATTTTTCAGGAAAACATTCTTTATCTCCACCGCTTTTTTTACGGCCGTCGCCAATCCTTCTTCGTCGAAAAGCAGTGAGGCTTCAACTCCTGTTTTTAAATATTTATCGGAATAAAATGGAGCTATACCCGATTTCGTCGAACCGAATTTCCTGTCTTTGAGCCGTTCTTCCTCGCACTCGTCGAAAAGAACATGATACGGCATAACTATCTGCGCTCTGTCTGAGACAATTACGTCCGGTTCAGGCACTCCATTTTTCCGAAGTGTTTCGAGTTCATTTATGAAACTGCGGACGTTTAAGGCCACTCCGGGTCCGAGAACATTGGTGACGTGTTTGTAAAACACACCCGAAGGAAGAAGATGAAGGGCAAACTTGCCGTAATCGTTTATGATAGTGTGTCCCGCGTTGTTTCCGCCCTGATATCTGACGACGACGTCCGAATTCTTGGCAAAATAATCAGTCATTTTGCCTTTTCCCTCGTCTCCCCAATTGGCTCCGACGACAGCGGTGGCAGGCATCAAAACTCCTTTTTAAAAGCTGTAATGACCAAGGTTTGAAAAACCAATTTTACTCTGAAAACAGTTTGTTTGTCGAGGCGGCCGATTCGAGTGCCCTTTGAGCCGTTCTGAAATTCATTTTTACCGTCTTTTGCATTTCCATAACGCCGTATTTTTTTGCAATTTTTACGGCTGTTTCAAACGCGGCGTCCGACGATCCGAGAGGAATTTTCACGCCGTATTTACGGGACATTTTTTCTATCTCCCCGAGAAATGCCGCTCTTGCCAGGATCGATGCCGCCGCGACGGCCGGTATATTTTCGGCCCGAAAAAAAAACCTGGTTTTTCCGGCAAAGCTTTTATCAAAAGAACAGCCCGAAGAAAATTTATCGACGATTATTGTTTTCGGGACATGTCTTTTAACGAGATGTCCTGTGGTTTTTTCGTGACAAAAACACAAAACGTCGTTGAGGGTCTTTGACTTTCGCGAGTATTCGGCGTAAATCTCGTTGTACTTGCCCGGAACGAGAATTAATGTTTCGCATTTGGAGCCGAGGAAAGAATTCAATTCTTCGGCCAGACAAATGTTTTTTTTATCTGTGTTCAATTTTGAATCTCTCACTCCCATCATCGCAAGCTTTTTCGAAGTCTCTTCGCTGGCGAAAACCGCCGCGCATACGAGAGGTCCGAACAAATCTCCTTTTCCGGACTCGTCACATCCCACGAGCGGATATTCAATTACCGGAGTCTTCTGATTGGTTTCGGGATCAACTCCATTTCCTATGTCTTTGACAGCTTGAGCAAGTTCTTCGCTGTCGAGCTGGGAGCAGTCAATTTGTACGCCTTTTTTTCTGTTGCTGTATACCCTTACGTAACCCGAACCGCATGAACTTTTTACGAAAAACTGCACTCCGTTGGCAATTTGCTTTTCCCCTGAAATTTCCGCGCCGAACTTTTTCAGACCTTTTTTCGTTTTGAAGACCAGTTCCGCAACGCCGTTTTTAAACATCGGCCGATTTCCTTTCAACAAAATCCTCCAGTATTCTGCCTTCGGCCAGAAACCTTGAAACCTGAGAAGTGCTGAAATAACTGAAACCATAATAATTCCTCGCCGGATTGAGATAACCGGGTTTGACCAGAAAAAGATTCCTCTTGGCTCTCGTCGCGGCGACGTAAAGAAGCCGTCTTTCCTCTTCCAATTCGTCGGGTTCCTCAAAACAATAAGAAGAAGGAAAATATCCGTCTGCGAGGTGTAGAATGAAAACTGAATGCCACTCAAGACCCTTGGCTGAATGTATAGTTGAAAGCGTCAGTATCTCGTCGTCGCTGTTTTCTCTCATGGCGCCTATCTGACTTCTTTCGATGGGTTCGAGAGTCAGATCGGTAAGAAATTCTTCGAGACCCGAATATCTTTCCGCCACGAGAGCGAGGGAATCGAGGTCGTTGGCTCTTTTTGAATAGTCCTCGCTGTATATTTTCGTAAATGCGTTCCTGTAAAAATCGAGAACTTCCCTCACGCATTCCGAAGCCGAAACGGCTCCGTCGTTGACTAAAGAAGACAGTTTTTTGAGCCCCAAAATATCCTCTTTGTAAGTTTTGGAAGCGTAAAGAGACTCGTCAATTTTTTCTATGCTTCCTTTTTCGGCAATTTTTTCCCATATCATTTTTGAAGTTTTGTCGCCCACTCCTTCGATGAGTTTCAAACATCTGAACCAGCTGACAGAATCTCTCGGATTGCTGAGAGCTTTGAGAAAAGCGAGGACATCTTTTACGTGCGAAGCCTCCGTGAATTTTATGCCTCCATACTTCCTGAAAGGCAGTCCGAATTTTCTCAATTCGAGTTCCAGGTCGTTAGAATGCCACCCGGCTCTGAACAGGACCGCGATGTCGTTCAGGCGGACGCCTTCTTCGCGCAGGTCGAGTATTCTGCCGCAGATGTATCGGGACTGATCGTTTTCGTCTTTGGCTTCTATAAAAAGAGGCTTTCTCCCTCCCTTGATTTCGGTCCTAAGCTTTTTCGAATATTTTTCGGCGGCGAAACGGATTATTTCGTTAGTCAGATTCAAAATCGGCTGAGTGCTCCTGTAATTTTCCTCAATAGTCACAATTTTTGTCCCCGGAAAAATATTGGGAAAATCCATTATATTTTTGAAATTCGCCCCTCTGAAAGAGTATATGCTCTGGGAATCGTCTCCAACTGCCATTACATTCTGATGTTCTGAAGCGAGAAGAGCCGTGATAGAGGATTGAATTTTGTTAGTGTCCTGATATTCGTCCACCATTATGTACCTGAAAAAAGAACTGAGTTTTTTTCTCGTCTCCTCTTTTTGTTCCAGCAGTTTTTTAAGATTGACGAGAAGGTCGTCGTAATCCATGAGAAGGCTGTTCTTCTTGTTGTCTTCGTATTTGAATCTCAGAGATTCGATATCTTCGGCCAAATGGGAAAACTGCGGATAATGCCTCTCTACAATCGTTGTCGCGTCGGTCAGGCAGTTCGCCGCCTTGCTGAAGATGTCGCCCAGAGTGTTTTTTCTCGGAAATCTGGTTTCTTTTGACGAAAATTTCATTTCCGATCTCAGAAGGTTGATCAGGTCTTCTGAATCGGATCTGTCAAGAATTGAAAAACCTGAGCCGTAACCTATTTTTTCCGCGTTCTTTCTTAGAATCAGACATGCGAAGGAATGGTATGTACCTCCGGCAACCCGGGAGCATCTTTCGTCGAGAAGTGAAGATGCTCTCCTCAGCATTTCCTGCGCGGCTTTCCTCGTGAAAGTAAGCAGGAGGACGTTTCTGGCGTCAATTCTGTTTTCTACAAGAAAGGCGACCCTATAAACGAGAGTTCGCGTCTTTCCGCTGCCGGCTCCAGCTATGACGAGAAGAGGTCCTTCGAGATGCGTGACCGCTTTCATCTGCTCTGCGTTCAACTGTTTTTCGTAATCAATGCTGTAGATTTTTTCCGTAACAGTGTTCATTTACTTTTCACCCTGCTTCGAAAGGCTATCGTCATAAGGAAAGTCCAGGCCGTACCGATGATTATTGACCATGTCCAGGCGACGCATTTAACGCCTAACGGCTTTAAAACAAAAGATCTGAACGGCTCCAGAATTCCGACGCCGTCACTTGTAAGAAACGTGACAACCAAAATGCTTGAAAGCATTGCGATTGTGCTCGCTATATCTATCCCCCTTTTTTTCGTCGCAATGCCTGCGAGAGTGACTCCAAGCAGAGCTCCGTAGGAATAACCGAAAACCTTGAATCCCAGCCAAAGAACGGACTGTGTTTTTCCGAAAAATACGGCCACAACACCGAGTACCAGCACGAATACCAGGACCAGGAATCTTGAAAGAAATACGGACCTCTTTTCCGGAATTGTAAACAAATTTTTCAAAAAGTCCCTGTAAAAAGAAGAAGCGAGAGAATTGGCCGAAGAATCTATCGAAGACATCGCCGCGGCTAAAAGCCCGGCTATAAGAAGTCCACGGGCTCCGGGAGGCAAGACTGTTTTAATAAAATACGGAAAAACGTAATCAGGATTATCAACCAGATATCCGGTGACTGTAGCGTCGTGAGGAAAGACTCTGTAATACGCAAAAAGTGCCGCACCGACTGTTAAAAACAAAAGTGTCACGGGAAAATTCAGTACGGCGGAATATATGAGCGCTTTTCTTCCTTCGTTAAGATTTTTGCACGTCAGAGTTCTCTGCACAAAGTCATGGTCTGTGCCCATTACGGCCAAAGTAGTGAAAAAACCGAAAAGAGAACCCGCCAGAAAGGACTTGGAATTTGCAAAATTCAGAACAAAATCCGGTGAAGAGGAGTCGAATGAAATGTGGAAAACGGTGAATTTTCCCGCTTCAAAACCGACGGAAAGAAACTCGCCGAAACCTCCCGGCATTGATCTGAATATGAACACAGCGGCAAAAACAGCCGAGGCGATAAACAGAACGAACTGAAAAATGTCGGTCCATATAACCGCTTTTATTCCGCCAAAAGCCGTGTACAAAAGAGCGACTGAACAAACGTAAAAAACAGAAGAACCGAAAGAGATCCCGAAAATCACGGAAAGGCCGACAGCACAAGCGGCTAATCTGACGGAGCTTGCAAGCACTCTGCTGACGATGTATATGGCGGATGAGGAAAACCACGTCATCCTGCCGAATCTTTGTCCCAAAAACTCATACGGCGTCATGACTTTCCTGCCGTAAAACGCTTTCAGGAAGACGAATGAAACCAAAAATCTCGCGAAAAGGTCTCCGAAAGCGAGTTGTAAATAGTTAAAATCGCCTCCAGCGGCGACTACGGCGCCAGGAACTCCAATAAAAGTCATGGCCGACAGAGCTGTGGCATATACTGATATAGTCACGGCCCACCACTTCATGGCTCTTCCCGCTAAAAAGAAATCTTCGGCGGAAGATTCTTTTTTTCCGGCAAAATAACCGACGGCAATTACAGCTGCCGAGTAAACAATTATCACGGCAATGTCTAAAATCATGATTCCAGAGTATAACAGTAATAAAAACTTTTTGACAATCCCGCAAAAAATAAATTTGCTCTTGACAGATGTTCTTTACCTGACTGACAATTTGTCATAAGTGAAATGTGCTATGGCACGATTGAACAATTTTAAACAAGGAGGAACTATGAGGTCGCTCATGTTCTTTGCGGTGATGGTTTTCGCCGCATCCGGAATGTTCGCAGCAGGCGGGAACACAGACGCCGCTCCCTACATTCCCTCAATGCCGGCAACAGACGGAATTGAAATGCCGCTTGTCTGGTCTCTCGTAATCGAGGGTCTCGGCGGTGTCGCGAGCAACAGACTCCTCGGTGTAGAGGTCATAGACGACTCTCTGATGATAATCACCGACGCGAACACAGCACAGCCTGTTTTTCTTTTGATTAATTACGTATCTGGAACTTACATCGGCTCCGTCGCCCAAACCGGCCAGGCCGCCGGAACGTGGGGACACAGAGACATGGACAGGGACGCCGGTGATACCATTTACGCCGGAGACCAGTCAGGAACAGGCGTCAGAGGCTACGTCCTGGGTCTGTCGCCTTTTTCGATGACTCAGGTCAACACTTACACCGGACAGTCCAACCCCAACAGGGGAATAGCCTGGGTTCCCGGCGACACTTTCTGGACAGGCAACTTCAGCACATCGATGGGCAGATTCCAGAAGACGGGCTCGCCATGGAGCGGAACAGGTGATTACTCCGTTTACGGATCAGCATTTGTTCCCGGTTCTGTACCCAACGGAGACAAAGTTTGGTACCACGGCCAGGTGACAAACCCTCTCGGCTGGGAATGCACGTGGTTCGGACTCAATTATCACACGGGAACATGGACGAGGGAAACCCTGTACTGCGCGATTCCTGCTTTCGCAGCTGGATTTACAGATCATATGGCAGGCGGCGGCGATTTTTATCCGGATTTCCTCGGTTTCGGTCCGTGTCTCATCGGATTCTGCCAGGGTGACCAGGATTTCGTCTACGCCCTCGGCCTCGCTCCTTCAATAAACGATGTCGGGATTCAGAGAGTTGTAGTCCCCGTCGAGGGTCAATATCCTCCGGCGACTGCTATCACACCCGAATGCTGGGTCTTCGCGGGTGCTTACTGCTCCGGACCTCAGACATTTGACGTCGACCTGACTATTGAAGAATCCGTTTCTGGAGTGATTTACGATCAGACCGTTCAGGTCACGAACCTCGCCCCGGGAGACTCACAGCAGGTCACTTTCCCGAGCTGGACGACCTGGTGGTACAGGCACAACTTCACGGCGACATTCGTCACCGATCCGGGCGGATCTGTCACGACAAACGACACGGTCGTCGTAGATTTTCACACCTGGTTGTTCCAGGACCTCTACGTCGAGGACTTTGAAGCCGACAGCGGAAACATGACGGTCACGGGAACGGCGAGTGTATGGCAGTGGGGCGCTCCGACTTCAGGCCCCGGAGCGGCATATAGCGGATCCAACGTATGGGCGACCGTCCTGGCAGGCAACTATCCCAACTCTGCAAACGCTCAGCTGACTACACCCGGGATAACTCTTCCGGCTGACATGTCAGCATCTGAGTGTTATTTCTGGATGTGGTGGGACTCAGAAGCCAGCTACGACGGCGCTAACATGAAGATCTCGACAGACGGCACGACCTTCAATATTTTCACCGGAGTCGCGCCCGCCTATACGGGAACGGGGAATTCCTCGAATCCTCTCAACGGTCAGGCTATATGGACGGGTCACGTAGCGGGAATGAACGCATGGAACCAGTACACGATGGATCTTTCTACTTACGGCGGCCAGACAATATGGTTGCAGTGGGATTTCGGATCTGACGGCTCAGTGGCTTACCCCGGATTCTACATCGACGACGTCACTATAAGGATACCCAACGCAGTCGAAGAAAATCCGATTGCCAATCCCGAGACTTTCTCGGTAAGATCGATCGCCCAGGTAGGCAATGTATTAAGGCTCGCAGTGACGGTTCCTTCTTCGTCACAGGTCGAGTTCGAGATATTTGACGCGACGGGAAGACTCGTGGCGACTCCTTTCTCCGGAACAGTCAACCAGTCTTCGGTCCTCTCGTGGAATTCTGAAAATGTATCCAGCGGCGTTTACTTCTACAAAGTAACTTCCAACGGCAACGTTTTCACGGGTAAATTCACAAGAGTATACTGATACAAAACAGTTAGGGCTAAACCAAGAGAGGGCGGGTTCATCCCCGCCCTCTTTCATTTTCAATTAATCGAGGGAATCCTTCTTTAGAATCCCCGCTTTCTTGATGTCTTTCTACATTTCCGACAGTTTCTTGAGGACATCGAGTTCTCTTGACAACGCCGTGTCGCCTATGGCTTCAGCTTCTTTCATGAAGTAATCGTGAAAATCCTCAAATAGTTCAGTGTAATGCGACGAGACCTCAAGTCCCATGGATTGCCTTTCCCATCTTCCGAGTTCCAGTATTTTTTCGTCGTATACAATTATGCCGGTGTTTCTGGACACCATGGGGTGTCCTGCAAGATATTCTCCCTCAGCCCTTTGATCGGTTAGCCAGCTTTTCACGAGTTCTACAAAACGCGCCAAAAGTATTCCCTTTCTTATTCCGCTGTTGTCGTAATATTCCGTCTCCGATCCGCCGAACTCAATCGTCTGTGAATTCTCATCTTTGACGCCGTTTCTGTCCTCGTAAGAGACACCGAGTGAAATTCTCGCGTCACCTGACGTTTTTTTAAGCCTCAGCAAAACGAGACCGCCTCTCGTTTCTCCTTCAACTCTTTTCGAGGGGAAAAGCGTGTTGACTTTCATTATCTCGCCCGTCGAAAGGTTTGCTTCGGGAGAGCCGTAAACTTTTTCAATTTCGTAACCATCCGATTCGAGGACGAGTTCGAGGTCGAAAACGAGCGGAGTCACCATGTAATCGAAATTGTCGTCCATCTGTTCTTTGAAAGCCGTCGGCGAATGAACGCTGAAGTAATTCGCTCCCTTGATCTTGGTCAGTATTTCGACGAGTTCTGTGTTGAGATCTACCCCTACTCCTATAAAGGTTGTAAAGACGCCTCTTTCTGAGTTTTTTTCAAACATTCCGAAAAGACTGTTCTCGTCCGTAGAACCCGTGTTCGGCATGGCGTCCGTCAAAAATATCACCCTGTTCTCGTATTCGTCTCTGTCCAGGCTTTCGAGACTGTCGTAAAGTGTTGACGCAATAAACATTCCTGCTTCCATGTTCGTTCCGCCCATGGGCTCTATTTCGAGAACGTGGCCCTTAATGCTCTCCATGTCAGTCTCGTCGACTCTTCTCAGAGGTTTTGCGAGATACCCTCTGTCGTCGAAGAGGACTATTCCCAGTCTGTCATCAGGTCCAAGATGATCCAGCAGTTCGACGACAGCTCTGTTGGCTATTTCCATTTTGGATTTGTCAAAGTCGGCCGTGTCCTGCGACTCCTGCTGACTGCCGAATCTGTCGTAATAATATCTGTCGAACGGAGAGCTCATGGATCCCGATATATCTATGACGACGACGAGATTGAGTTTTTTCCGTGAAAAATCACTCTCTTTCATTCCCGAATTGAGTCCGACAGAAAGATAGTACACCGGTTCGCCCGTGAAAGGATCCATGGAAACGGCTTTGCTGTATGACGGGCAGAAAAGCTCTTCGCACGGTTCTGTCTGTCCCGTCTCGAAGAAATAATCATAATATATGCCCTCGACGGTTATGTCGGTCGGAAGCGGAAGGTATCCATTCTCTATGTTTTCCCTGAAATTGTTTATGTCCTTCGCGCCGCCGACGGAAAAACCGATCCCGTCATCCGCACTCTCTAATACCATCGGAGCCGATGAGTAAGTCACGGTCGGTGACATCTGCGCTCCTCCGAAAGACCTTTTAAGGTATTCTTCGTCTTCATCATAAGATTCTACGGAATACTGCCAGTCGTCTACTTTTTCCTTGATTATTTCTTTAGGCGTGCAGAAAAAAGACGCCAAAACGACCGGAACCAGAACTGCCGTCAAAAATTTGCCTTTCATTTTTCCTCCTTTTTCAGGTAATACCCCTCAAAAATAGAAAATATTCCATTTTACTGTTTTTTATCCGTTTCTCGAAGTCCCTTAAAAATTTTATACGGATTTAAGGATATCTTCAGAAATACGGTTCAAAACCTCTATCCTTTTAAACGCCTCATAGAGGTCTTTGCCGGAACATATTACGCCGTGGCCGGCCCAGGCGGCAAAATTAAATCCACTGAAAACTATTGCCGTCTCTTCGGCCAGTCTTTTTGAACCTGCGGGAAAAAAATCGACAAACGGCGACGCAGTTTCTTTTTTTTCTTCAGCCGGATGAACAGCGAGAAAATTTTTCAAGGCTTTTTCGATCGCGTTCTTTGACGAGGGTTCGAGAAAATATTTGCCCGAAAGAGCCGCGATTTCAGGGGGGTGCAAATGCAGAACGGCTTTGTGCTCTGAATTTACATTTCTCAAAACCGAGTGAACCAGTAAATGACTCTCAATCTCGGAAGTTGGAAAAACAGTTAGGGAGTCAGAAAAACTTCCAAAACTCACTTCTCCGTTTTTGCCCGTCAGGACGAGCATAAACTCGTCTGCGGGCTCAAAAACTTCTTTTCCGAAATCCGCTCCAGCGGCGCTGACCAGAAACGCTGAATCGCTTAGTTCAGGAAAAAACCCGACCCTGCCGTTTATTTTTTTGACGTCCCTGAATAGATCCGTTTTGGCCTGTACATCAGAGATTTCAAAAGAATAATTTCCTGCTTTTGAATCGGCCCAGCCCCTTTTGTGGGCTCCGCGGGTAACACTTTCGATCTCTTCCATTTTTTCTGAAAGCCACGACATGTCTTTCCCGTCGTGCGTATTTTTTTCAGATGACTGAAAAATCATTTTCGAGATAATTTTTTACGTAATCCTTCACGCTGTCTTCGAGCTCTGGAAATTTTTCAGTGTAACCGGCCCTTTTCAGTTTAATATTTTCTGCGCAAGTAAAATTCTGGTACTTGCCCTTCAATTGCTCCGGCATTTTCTTGTATCTTATGTCTTCTTTTTTTCCTGTCGCCGCGAAAACCGACTTCGCCAGGTCGTTCCAGGTCCTCGGTTTTCCTGTTCCGACATTGTATATACCGCAGACATTTTCGTTTTCTATGAGCCACCATATAATCTTCTGACAACTCTTTACGTAGACGAAATCCCTCATCTGCATGCCGTTTTCGTATTTTCGGCTGTCGGATTCAAAAAGCTCGATGAAGCCTTTTTCTTTTACGCTCAGGTATGACTTATACACAACACTCGACATGTCGCCTTTGTGATATTCGTTAGGTCCGAAAACGTTGAAAAATTTAAGCCCGGCGATTTTTGAGACCAAACCGGATTTAATAGCCCAATTGTCGAAGGCGGCCTTTGAAAAACCGTAGACGTTGCGGGGTTTCAATTTTAATGTGTTTTCGTCGTCATCGCTGAAACCCAGATATCCGTCTCCGTAAGTGGCTCCGCTGCTGGCGTATATGAATCGGATCCCTTTTTTCGCACTCCACTGCGCCAGTTTTTTTGTATAGGCATAGTTGTTGTTCATCATGTATTCTGCGTCAGTCTCTGTCGTCGAGGAGCAGGCTCCCATGTGTACTACGCAACAGACATCACGGTCAAAAACTCCTTTTTCGATTTTCGCGGCGAATTCTTCCTTGTTTATGTAGTCTTCAAAGCGTTTACCCGACAAATTTCTCCACTTTTCGCCTCTTCCCATATCGTCGACGACTATGACGTCATCTTTTCCCATCCCGTTCAAATACGAGAGCACACAGCTTCCTATAAATCCCGCTCCTCCCGTCAAAACAAAGTATTTAGCGTTCATTTTGCGGCTTTGAATTCGGTCAAAACCGAATTTTCCTTTTTGTGTCTTTGACACGCGAGTTCGATCAGCCTCGTTATGAGTTCCGTCGGTTTTATTCCGCTCGCTTCCCACAGTTTAGGATACATGCTTATCGACGTGAAACCGGGTATCGTGTTTACCTCGTTGATATAAATCTTTTCTTCTTTCAGAAAAAAATCAACTCTCGCCATTCCTTCGCAGTAAAGCGCCTCAAATGCTTTTACGGCTAAAACGCGGATTTTCTTCGAAATTGCCGGGGAAATATCCGCCGGGTATATGATCTTGGCGGCGTTTTTTAATATATATTTTGCTTCGTACGAATAAAACTCGGTTCTGACTATTATCTCTCCCGGAACTGACGCGACGGCATTTTCGTTTCCGAGAACCGCACATTCTATTTCTCTTCCTCTGACATATTCCTCGTAAATCGCTTTTTCTCCGTACTTGAAAACCTCCCTCGTTTTGACAATAAAATCTTTCCTGTTTTTTATCTTACCCACACCTACTGAAGACCCCGCATTGGACGGTTTTACGAACATGGGTAACCCAAGTTCCTTTTTGGCTTGTTCGAAAGACAATTTGTTTTTAGCTATTTTGTTCGAGGATAAATATTTGCAGACCGGCAACCGGCTTTGCTCGAGAAGTTTTTTTGACGCCTCTTTGTCCATTGATATTGACGAACCGAGAACGCCTGAACCGACATAGGGCACGTTCAAAATTCTGAACAGCCCCTGAACCGTTCCGTCTTCGCCGAGGGGACCGTGAAGAACCGGAAACACGGCGTCGATTTTTAAAGGTTTCCTGGTCCCGTCAAAAAAATACAAGGCGGCGCCCTTTTTATGCGGAACCGGAAAAACCTCGACGGTTTTTTTTGATCCGGAAAACGGATTTTTCAGGGTCAATTTCCACCTTCCGTCTTTTTCGATTTTAACGGGAAGCGGGTTGAAAAGAGTTTTGTCTGCCTCTCTGAGAACGAATTCGGCTGAGACTATGGACACTTCGTGCTCGGTAGATCTCCCTCCGTACAATACCACCAAATTCATTTTACGCATCAAAATACCGGCCCCTGTCAAAAGGGAAATTATCGAGCAAATACCGCCTCAAAAAATCAAAGACAAAAAACGAGAACCATTTTTTATTTTTCAGCCTGTCGTCAAAACCTGAAAATTTCCCTGTTTTTGTATTTTTTGCCGAGCTGACAGCAGTGTAAAGAAGGCCAACAGGTTTTTCGGCGGATCCTCCGCCCGGGCCGGCGATTCCCGTCGAAGAAAGCCCAATATCTGTTTCGGCGAGAAGTCTGATTTTTTCCGCCATACCGGCGGCTGTCTCCGGGCTGACACTTCCATTTTTCTCAAGTGTTTCCTTTTCGACTCCCAAAATCAATTTTTTGACATCATTTCCGTAAGCGACTATTGACATTTTGAAATAATCCGAAGAACCCGGCACATCAGTCAGCATATTGGAAATATAGCCTCCCGTACAGCTTTCCGCCACAGAAATTGTCAGGGACAGGTCTTTAAGCATCGACGATACTACCTGCTGAATGCTGTTCTCACCAATGTTCCATATCCATTTTCCCGCGCATTTGACTATTTCATCCCGGACGTCGTTGAGAGAATCTGTGCCGCATTTTTCTTCTATTCTCACATCAACTCCCGGGATCTGCGGCAAAAACGCGACTTTGCTCAATTCGAAGATCTTTCTTTTTTCAGACATCAATGCGTACAGAGAAGATTCCGATATTCCGAACGTCCTAATTAGAAAACTCTGTTTCTCGCTTTCCCCCGATATTTTTCTCAAATAATCCCTGAGAAAAGAAGAAAATATTGCTTCAATTTCAGACGGGACTCCCGGTAAAAATATTGCCGGCAAATCATTTTTTTTCATAACAAACGGGCAAGCGGTTCCCGCCGGATTAAGCCACAATTCAGCGCCCCGGGGTATTTTTGCCTGAATTTCATTTTCGGGGGGCATCTTTAATTTACGCTTTTCAAAAAACCCCAATATGTGATTCAAAGCATTTTCATCCGTCACGAGATCAGCCTCAAAATATTCCGAAGCCGCGAAACGCGTCAGGTCGTCGCTTGTCGGTCCAAGTCCTCCCGCTACTAAAACCATGTCCGACTTGTCGAAAGCGAATCCGAGTGAAGATTCGATTTTATTTTTGTCGTCAGGACACACAGTCAGCGACACAACCTGAAAGCCTGCTCTTGTCAGCTCAGATGCTATAAAGGGGCCGTTTCTATCAGGTTTTTTACCGTCGAGCAGTTCATCTCCGACGAGGATTATTCCCGCATTCTTCATGAGAATAAATTGACAAGATCGTTAGCGGTCACCAGCATAGCGAAAAACAAAAGAAGCGCAAAACCGGCCGCCTGCAAACCTCTTAAGACTTTAGCCGGAACTCGCTTTCTCGTGACTGTTTCTATAAGGAAAATCAAAACGTGCCCTCCGTCCAGCGGGAGAACAGGCAAAAGGTTGAAAATCGCCAGGTTGAGAGATATGAAGCCGGCTAAAAAAAGAAAAGTGTCGAATCCGAGTTTTGCCGCTTTTGAAGTTTCGTGAAAAACCCTGACGGGACCTCCGAAAGTCTCCCTCAAAGTAATCTTCTTTTCAGCGATCATTCCTGGAATTTTTGTGAGTACGATTAATGTCATTTTCATCTGATCAAAGGACATTGAAAGAGCCTGTAACACGCTCGCTCTTTTGGAAGGCAGGTCTATACTTACCCCGATTATTCTTCTGTCCTCGATTTCTGCCGGTTTCAGTCTGATCAAAAACGGTTCTCCCTTTCTTATCACGGCGATAAAAAATTCGGAGTTTTCCATTGCGTTGACAAGAGTAGATACATCTTGCCAATACAGGACTTTGTAACCGAAAATTCTGTTCTTTTCCGCCTTTTCATAAATTCTGAAAGAAGAGTTGTCCGCATAACCAGGCCTGTGTCCCAGTGCATCAAGACCAGCCGAGTCTTCATCGCGAACAGGACCGACCGGCGCTATAAAAACAATTGAATCACCGTCTTTTAGCCCGGCTTCTTCAGCCGGTCCTCCGGAAACTCCTCCTATTACAGCCGGAAGAAAAGGACTGATGCCTCTCAGCAGAGGGTCCGCTGAATCAGTCTCAATTATAAAAGAGACTGTGTCGTGCTTACCGGATACATACCTTGAAACGAGCATTTTGATTTTTTCGTTTTTCGCCATCTCCATGGAAATTTCGACGTCTCTCCATTCGGACACTCTTTCCTCTCCGATAAGAATGATGGAATCGCCTGATCTCAATCCGGCTCTCCAGGAAGCGGAATTCTCATTTATTCTGCCGGCAACAGTCATGGGGATATAAAAACCGCTCATCATAAGATTAGCCCCGAACATGAACAGCCACGCGAGAAAAACGTTGAACAAAGGACCGGCAGTTACTATGAGTGTTTTTTGGATGAAATTCTTCGCTCGGAAATCGTCTTTATCATATGAAATTGTTTCTTTTTCCGCTTCGGATTCGCCTTTCATTTTTACGAAGCCTCCGAGTGGAACTGCGGACAGCTGAAAATAAGTGCCTTTGAAATTGAATCCGAACAGTTTTGGCCCGAAACCCAAAGAAAATTTCGGAACGGTGACACCGAAAAGCCCGGCAAAGATAAAATGCCCGAATTCGTGAAATGAAATCAAAACACCGAGAAGAACGACCGTCGAAACGAAATTCATATACTCTCCACGGAATTTAACACATACCGTCTGGCCCACTCGTCGGCTTTGAAAACCGCATCTTCGGTGGCTGGTCCTGTTATATGGTTATCCATGACCTCCCGGATCAACTTGCTTATTCTTCCGAATTTTATCTTCTTTTTGAGAAACAAGCCTACAGCTTCTTCGTTACCGGCATTGAAGACAGCCGGCATCGTCCCTCCTGCTTCGAGAGCTTCGTATGCGTGTGACAGGCAGGGGAATTTTTCTTTTTCCGGTTCAAAAAACTCAAGAGGCGACACTTTGTGAAGAGGCAGACTTTTTATAAATCTATCCTGCCTATCCGGGTAATTCAGCGCGTATTGTATAGGAAGTTTCATGTCAGGAACAGCAAGCTGTGCCAGAATTGATCCGTCCGTGAGTTCTACAAGAGAATGGACAATCGAAGTAGGGTGAACAATTACTTTGATTCTTTCAGGCTTCATTCCGAAAAGCCTTGCCGCTTCAATGACCTCGAGACCCTTGTTGGCAAGCGTCGCTGAGTCTACAGTTATTTTTGCCCCCATATTCCAGGTGGGATGCTTCAGGACATCTTCAACCGAAGCATTTTCAGGATCGGGATGATTTCTCAGAGATCCTCCTGAGGCAGTCAGGATTACACTGGCTATTTCGTCTTTTTTCCTTCCTTCGATGAGTTGGAATACGGCGCTGTGTTCGCTGTCAACAGGTATTATTCTTCCTGTCCCGCGTTCGAGTATTTTGTTTATTACATCCCCGAAAGCTACAAGAGTTTCTTTGTTTGCCAAGGCTACGGTTTTTCCTGAAACAAGTGCTTTTTTTGTCGGAAGATAACCGGCGCTTCCGACAACGGCGTTCAATACGATTCCGGCACTGTCTGTGGCGCAAATTTCTGCAGCGGCTTCGATTCCCGTAAGGATTTCAACGCCGCTGAGTTCTTTCAGTTTTTCAATACCGGGTGCGTTCTCGTCAGTCACTATGACTTTGGGCACCCTGAATTCCGTAGCAATTTTAATAAGCGAATCTATGTTTCTGTTCGCCGAGATTGCAGTTATTCTGAACTTGCCAGTCTGCTTTTTTACAACTTCGAGAGCGGACTTCCCTATGGAACCTGTCGCACCGAGAAGGATTACCTCCATGCCGTCAGCTCATCAGAAAACTGTGCAGAAAATATATAACGAATGCGGCAAAAAATACGCTGTCGAACTTGTCAAGTATCCCGCCGTGTCCGGGGAGAATGAAAGATGACTGATCAATTTTTGCATCTCTCTTCATCATTGACTCAACCAGGTCGCCCAATTGAGAAGCCACCCCTCCCAAGACCGCGCAAATAAAGACAAAAAGCCAGGGAAAATGCAAAGAAGGGCATAGTCGCATCTGAACCAATTTGATAA
The DNA here is from genome assembly GCA_016934535.1 of candidate division WOR-3 bacterium. NCBI lineage: Bacteria > Pseudomonadati > Caldifarciminota > Caldifarciminota bacterium. Next base: position 35,083 of record JAFGSQ010000056.1, on the reverse strand, counting down.
CAGCCGCTCCGATTACAGCTCCCACAATTCCGCCAATGCTTCCTTCGACTGTTTTATTGGGGCTGATGGAAGGAATGAGAGGTTTTTTTCCGAGCAGATATCCGAACGCGAATCCGAAAGCATCGGACGACCAGGCGATCGTGAAAGCCAAAAACAGGAGATAAACTCCTGTCTTGTCACCCAAAGGACTTTCAGATCCGGCGGCTCTCAGAAGAGAAAGGCTGCAAAATCCCCACGAAACATAAACTACTGCGTATATAACGGATGAAATTCTCTTCGCGAAATTTTCCGGCTTTTCCGTGACCACTTCGACGAAAAAAAGAAAAAAGATAAAAGCCAAAACGAGAAGAGGATGCATTCCGGTGAAATAAGTATTCACAAGAAGGATGCATATCCCTGATATGACAAAAACATATCTCATTTTGCTGTCTGTTCCTTTTTCTAATCCCAGCGCTTTTTGAGCGATGTTATAGGCCTCGGCTGAAGAAATCAGCGCCGTCAACAAAATCGGGATGAAAAAAAACAATCCGCCTTTTACTATAAAAAAAATGATCAGGGGGATGAAAATAAGCGAAACCGCGATTCTCGCGATTAAATTCTTTTTATCTGTGAAGCTTTTTTTCAAATTTTTCCATACCTTCTCAGTCTTCCCGAATAGTCTTTCACAGCCTCGTCAAAATCTACTTCGCTGAATTCCGGCCAGTATTTCGGGGAAAAAAACAGTTCGGAATAAGCGGATTGAAAAATAAGAAAGTTGGACAGCCGTTTTTCGCCGCTCGTTCTGATAATAAGGTCGGGATCGGGAATGTCTTTTGTGAAAAGGTAATCCCTGAAAATTTTTTCGTCGATTTCGCCGATTTTTCCGTCTGCCAGATCACGCGCGGCAGAGTTTACGGCATAAATTATCTCGTCTCTTCCGCCGTAAGAGATGGCAATTACAAGATTGAGACCTTTATTTTTTTGAGTCCTCTCGGCAGACCTCTCCATTTCATTCACTATGCTTTTATTGAGAGAGTCTTTTCTTCCTATGAATGAAAGCTTGACGTCGTTTTTCATCAATTCGTCAATTTCAGATTTAATAAGTTTTCCGAACATCTTCATCAGAAAACCTACTTCTTCAGCCGGTCTTTTCCAATTTTCTGTTGAAAAAGCGTAAAGAGTGAGGTTTTTCAGCCCTGTTTTGCCTGCATGTCTGACTATTCTCCGGACCGTATTGACTCCTTCGACGTGGCCGGAAACCCTCGGCAATTTTCTTTCTTTTGCCCATCTCCCGTTTCCGTCCATAATAATGCCAATGTGAGAAGGCATTAAAAAATCAGTTTTAGTCCGGTTGCGGGTCATTGTCAGATCGTTTTTATTTCTTTTTCCTTGTTCATTATCAGTTTGTCGATTTCGCTTATGAATTCGTTGGTCAAACTCTGGATCTCCTCGTTGTAGGTTTCGTGTTCGTCGTCCGAGATTTCATTGTCTTTGAGCATTTTTTTAGCCTGATTGATAAACTGGTGCCTTATGTTTCGCACGGCTGTTTTAGTGTCCTCTCCCATTTTTTTGACAAGTTTAACTGATTCCTCTCTTCTCTCTTCAGAAAGCATCGGGAAAACAAGCCTGATTACTTTACCGTCACTTTGGGGATTGACTCCAATGTTGGAAGCGGATATTGCTTTTTCTATGTCGTTAATTGTCGTCTTGTCGTAGGGCTGTAATACTATCATCCTCGGTTCCGGGACCGTCACGTTGCAAACCTGCTTTACCGGGCTTTCAGTTCCGTAATAGTTAACTGTTATGCCTTCAAGCAACGCGGGGACTGCTCTGCCTGTCTGAATCTTAGACAGCATGCTCTTGAAGTGATCCACGCTTTTATCCATTTTGTCTCTCTCAAGACCGATCAGCTTTTTGAGATCAGGCATATACCCTCCTCACTGAATAATTGTGCCGACATTTTTATTGAACACTGCGGCAGCCAAATTACCTTTTTCATACATGTTGTAGACCAATATGGGAATTTTATTCTCTCTGCAGAGCGAAATGGCTGTAGCATCCATAACTTTCAGCCCCTTGTTTATGACGTCGAGGTAAGTCAATTTTTCGAATTTTTTTGCCGAAGGATTGCAATTCGGATCTTCGTCGTAAACTCCGTCAACTTTCGTAGCCTTTATTAGAACTTCAGCTTTTACTTCCGCCGCTCTTAGTGCCGCGGCCGTGTCGGTAGTGAAAAAAGGATTGCCGGTTCCGCCGGCAAAAATAACACAGGTTCCGTCTACCATATATTCCCATGCTTTCTGAGGTGTATATACTTCGGCCAGTTGCGGTACATCAAGCGCTGATAATATCGAAGTTTTTATTCCTTTTAAGGACAGAACTTCCTTGAAAAGAAGCGCGTTTATCATGGTCGCCAGCATGCCTACCTGATCAGCGACCACTCTTTCTATTCCGAGGCTTTCTATAATTTCCTGACCCCTGAAAATGTTCCCGGCTCCGATTACCAGTCCTATTGAAACGCCCCTTTTCGAAACTTGAGCTATTTCGCTGGAAATATGCTGAAGAAGTTCGGGAGAAACCACTTTACCCTGCTCTCCGATGGCTTCACCGCTCAGTTTTATCATCACTCTGCCGTAACCGGATTTCATTCTTCTCCCAGCTGCATCCTGAAAAATCTTTTTATCTGAATGTTTTCCCCTGTTTTCGCTATGGCTTCTTTTACGACCTCATCCACAGTTTTTGATTCGTCCTTGTAAAAAGGCTGATCGTAAAAACAGGACTCCTTGAAAAACTTTTCAATTTTACCTTCAACTATTTTCCCGATAATTTTCTCAGGTTTACCGGCTTTTTTCTCCTGATTGTAGTATATCTCCTTCTCCGCCTCTATTAATTCAGGCGAAAGATCTTCTTTTTTAAGTGATTTCGGAGAGGATGTGACCACCTGCACCGCGAGATCTTTCGCTAAATTCTGAAAAACTTCCGTTCTGGCGACAAAATCGGTTTCGCAGGCCAGTTCTACCAGCCCCGCGATCTTGTTCTGGTGAAGATAGCAGGAAATCATTCCTTCTTTTGTCGCTCTTCCGCTTTTAGTGTCTGCTTTAGCTATGCCCTTTTCTCTGAGGGCTTTTACGGCTTTATCGAGGTCCCATCCCGTTTCCTCAAGAGTCGCCTTGCACTCTTTTATTCCCGCGTCAGTGATCCTTCTCAAGTCCTTCACTTTTTCCATGTTGACGTCTTTATCCGGCACTTTTCCTCCAGTGTTTTCTATTGAGTAGATTTATATCAGGATTCTTTTAGTTCAATCTTTTCCAGTATTTCGTCCTCGATTTCAGTTTCGTCGTCTTTGTTCGGAACAGGTTCTTCTTCCTTGTGCTGGATTTTTCCGAGCAGTATTGCATCAGCAAGATACTGAGTAATCAGAGCCACGGATCTCATTGCATCGTCATTGGCTGGTATTACATAATCTATCTGGTCAGGATCCGAATTCGTGTCTACAATTCCTACAACAGGTATTCCGAGTATCTTCGCTTCGTGAACGGCAATATTTTCGTGTTTTACGTCAACCACAAACAGCGCAGACGGAAGCATATCCATTTCTTTTATGCCGCTCAGGTATCTTTCCAATTTTTCTTTCTTTTTCTGAAGCATGAGAATTTCTTTTTTAGTCAGCCTTTCGGACCCTTTTTCGTGAAGCTGTTTTTCAAGTTCTTTCAGTTTCGAAATGCTGTTTCTTATGGTCTTGAAATTGGTCAGAGTCCCGCCGAGCCATCTTTCAGTTACACTGAAAACGCCCGCTCTGTCGGCTTCTGCTGATATGATAGGTCTCGCCTGTCTCTTTGTGCCGACAAAAAGGATGGGTTTGTTTTGCGACGAGATTTTTGCCAGGACATTTGAAGCTTTTTCGAGACCCGTAACTGTTTTCCTTATGTTTATTATATGCGTGCCCTGCCTTACGTCGAAAATGTAAGGTTTCATCTTTGGATTCCATCTGTCAGTCTTGTGACCGAAATGGGCACCGGCTTTGAGAAGCTCGGTGATTTCGATATTGAGCATTTTTCCTCCTTTTGGGTTTCGCGACCATGATCGTCAGCGTCCGCCAACCTGAATTAATCAGGACCCAAACGGACTCGGACCATGTGATTGTAAAAATATTAACGCTTAGAAAACTGAAATCTTTTTCTGGCTTTCGGTCTGCCGTATTTCTTTCTTTCGACTATTTTCGCGTTTCTCGTCAAGAAACCCTGCTTTCTCAGTTCCACTTTTTTCTCGGGAAAAAGCTTTACTATCGAACGGGATATGCCGAGTTGAAGGGCGCCCGCTTGTCCAGTCACTCCGCCTCCGTGAACTTTTGCGAGTACGTCGAATTTTTCGCTGAGATTGAGTAATTTCAAAGGGGACTCTATGAGGGTTAATACGCTTCCTCTTTTGAAATAATCTCCAAACCTTCTTCCGTTTATCATTCTTTTTCCTGAACCCGGAACAAGTCTGACTCTGGCTACCGCAGTTTTCCTTCTCCCGGTTTTTATGTCATCGGTTTTGTTTAATTCTTCGGGCACTTTTTTCCTCCTAAATGCTTATCTGTTCAGGTTTCTGAGCCGCGTGTCCATGTTCGCTCCCTTTGCAAACCTTGAGGTTCCTCAACATTTTTCTTCCGAGAGGACCCTTTGGAAGCATGCCTTTGACAGCCTTTTCGATAAGTCTTTCGGGATTTTTCTGAAGGACCTGTCTTGCCGTTCTTAGAGTTATGCCGCTCATGTATCCGGAATGTCTCCAATATATTTTCTGATCGAGTTTTTTGCCTGTCAGCATGACCTTTTCCGCATTGACGCAAATGACGTTGTCTCCGCAGTCAAGGAAAGGAGTGAAATTCGGCTTGTTCTTGCCCCTGAGGATTTTTGCAATTCCGGAAGCAAGTCTTCCGAGAGATTTGTCTTTGGCGTCGACGACCACCCATTTTTTATTTATTTCGCCAAGTTTCGGCACGTAAGTTTTCACTCTATCGCTCCTTTTATATTAAATAACACGATAATTAACAGCGCTTACTCGCCTGCCGGTATAAACAGGAAAGCTTTTGCGCATATAAATTCAAAGACGTGTATTTTATCGGTATAAAATCCCTTTGTCAATATTTTTATACACAGTTTCCAATCAATAAAGTTTCAGATTTCCAGACTGTCTTTTTCAATGCAAGCTGCCGTTTTGAGCCTTTTCAAAATCAGTCAAACCGCCTTTTGATAAGGATATACCTATCATCAGTGAAAAAATGTCCGAAGGAGAGACATCCGGCAGTCTTGAAGCTTGCCCCAGATTGACAGGTTTAACCTTCGAAAACATTTCTTTTGCCGAATTGGAGACATTTTTAACGCTCCAGAAATCTATGCCCAGGGGTATCTCAATTTGCTCGTATTGTTTCATTTTCAAAGCCTCTTCTTCCTGGCGCTGAAGGTATCCGTCGTAAGTTATTTCAGACTCGATTCTTTCCAGGACGTATTCGATGTCTGAATCACCGAGTTCTGAAAAGAAGTCCCTGACAAAGGCTATTTCTTCGACTTTTTCTTTGCCCGATTTTATCCGGACCATAAATCTTTCTTTTCTGAGTCGCGACATTATCTCATCGGTTATCGTTTTCAGTTTTTTAACTTTTTCGATTTTATTTGTTTCTATCAGTCCGTATTTTTCGGCTATTCCGACCAGTCTTTCCCTGGCGTTGTCTTTTCTTAGTAAAAGCCTGTATTCAGACCGCGAAGTGAAAAGCCTGTAGGGTTCGTTGACGCCTCTGTTGACCAGGTCGTCTATCATAACTCCAATGTAAGCCACATCCCTGGCCACCGTAACTTTTTCAAGACCTGCGGCGTGACACGCGGCGTTTATACCCGCTATAACACCTTGTCCCGCCGCTTCTTCATAACCGGAGGTTCCGTTAAGTTGTCCTGCCGTAAAAAGACCTGAGACAAGTTTTGTTTCGAGCGTAGGATAAAGATTGGTAGGCTGAAGATAATCGTATTCGACAGCGTAACCTGGAATGACAATAACTGCGTCCTTCAATCCGGGAATGCTCCCAAGAATCTCCTGCTGAACGTCCGGCGGCAGCGAAGTGGAAAGCCCGGCCAGATATTTCAGGTCTTCGTCCAGTCCTTCGGGTTCGACATATACCGGATGCCCTGCCCTGTCACCGAATCTCATTACTTTATCTTCAATTGAAGGGCAGAATGGCGGTCCTTTACCTGTGATCATCCCGGTAAAAAGCGGGCTTCTGCTTATGTTTTGCCTTATTACTTCGTGAGTCTTCAATTCGGTTTTTGTTATATAACATGAAGCTGAATTTCTTATTGATCTCCTGTCAGTCCCTGCAGAAAATGGATACGGTTCTTCGTCACCTTTTTGCTCGATCATCTCTGAAAAATTTACCGTCTTTCCGTCTATCCTCGGACAAGTTCCGGTTTTTAGCCTTTCGAGCAAAAAACCGATTCTCGCCATGTCCCGGCTCAGAAGTTCCGACGTGTGATCTCCTCTTCTTCCGCCCCGAATCTTCTCAAAACCCGTGTACATTACTCCGTTAAGAAAAGTTCCGGGAGCCAACACTGCAGATTCGCATTTTATCATGCCTTCTGTGGTTTCTATCGCAGTGAGTCTGCCTCCGTCAGTTACCAAACCGATTGCTTCGGCCTCTAGGATTTTCAGATTTTTTAAGGAAAAAAGTTCTCTGTTCATATTTTTTATAAACAAGTTTCTGTCAACCTGAACCCTCAGCGCTTTCAGCGCGGGTCCTCTCCCCGCCCTCAATGTCCTGAACTGGATGCCGGCCTTGTCGGCCACAAGTCCAATGACTCCGCCCAGAGCGTCTATTTCGTGTACGAGATGGCTTTTCGCCTGCCCGCCTACTGCCGGATTACAGGAGAGATGTCCGATTTTATCTGCCCGGGCGGTGACGAGAACGACATCTGAAACAATTTTAGCCGCCGCTACAGCTGCTTCACAACCTGCGTGACCGCCTCCAATTATTACCACTTGAGTTTGTTTCATCTTAAAAAAATTCTGTCGGTCCCTGGAAACAGTCGGTTTTGATGAGCCCTCTCACATAACCGGAAATTCGCTCAAAAGAACCGTCTTTTCCTCCTGTGTTTTCATGTTCTTGATTTTAATTTTACCGTCTTTCAATTCGTCAGGAAATATAAGGACGCTGAACCTTGCATTTTTTCGAACCGCTTCCGAGAGAGCGGCGCCGACTTTTCTGCATTTGAAATCAATGTCCGCTGACAGTTTTTTTTCTCTCGCGGCTCCGGCAATCTCAAATGCCTTTGAAAAGTGTGTTTTATCGTAAGGTATTATGTAATAATCGAGAAGGTATCCGCTCTGTTGTATTTTTCCGGCTTCTTCGAGAACGTCCATAACCACAACGTCGCCGAAACCGAATCCTACTCCGGAAAGCGGTTTTCCCCCGATTTTTTCAAGCAGACCGGCGTATCTTCCTCCTCCGGCTATGGCTCTTGAACTTCCTTTTTTTGAATAAACCTCAAAAACCGTTCCTGTGTAATATGAAAGGCCTCTTACAACCGAGGTGTCAAAGCTTATGTAGTCCATAAATCCTCCCAAGTTCTCCAGGAGAGATTCAATTTCCCTGACATTTTCGTTTTCTCCGAGAACAGATCTCACTCCTTCGGTTTGGCACTTTTCAAAAGTTCCGGTTATTCTTTCAGCCGATCGCTTGTCCAGGGGAATTGCCTCAAGCATTTCAACCAAATCATCGGGAGAAACCTTGTCTTTCTTGTCAATTACTATCATCACCTTCGGAAAAAGGTCTTCGGATATTTCTGCGCTTCTAAGAATGTCTTCTACTATTTTTCTGCTGTTGATTTTCACAAGGGCATCGTCCTTGCCTAATCCCAGTTTTTTGAGAGCGCATACAAGCATGGAAATTATCTCAGTCTCGGCTGAAATATCGTCCACTCCGAGGATGTCCGCGTTCCACTGATAATGCTCTCTTTTCCTGCCTTTCGTCATTCTTTCGTAACGGAAACACTGGGCGATGGTAAACCACTTCACGGGCATAGACAGAGAATTCTGCCTGGATACAATCATGCGGGCCAAAGAAGGCGTCATTTCCGCCCTGAGAGCTATTTCTCTGCCTGATTTATCGAGAAATGAATAGAGTTGCTGAGAGATTTCCTCTCCAGCTTTTCTTTTGAGCAGGTCCAGGCTTTCGACTATCGGAGCGTCGTATGGTTCGAAGCCGTAAAGATAAGACACTTCTTTCCAAACCGAAAAAAGCCACTCCCTCTTTCTCATTTCCTCGGGATAGAAATCCCTCATTCCTCTTACAGGTTGAAGAGTCAGGTTAAAATCCTATCTGCATTTCTCCGGTTATTCCACCGCCGAACTGCCATGATATCTCAGATGATTCGTTGAGATCGGGAATTACCGCTCTGGCTGTGAAATTCACACCGACGTTCTGGGCAATCGCGTAATTCAGGTCGCCTATCGCCTGAATACCTAATGTTCCATTGTCGTCGTCTCCGGTCAAAGACGTTTGTGTCTCGTAATACCCGAGACCTCCGCCTATCCCTATCTGAAATCCCGTGCCTATGTCGGGATGAAAAATTCCGTCCAGAGTTCCTCTCCTGTGAGTGTAATCAACCGTGTCCTGAGACCAAGTGGAATAGGCCCCCGTACCTCTGAGTGAAAAAACCGAAGAAATGTAATACTCCGCCCATGTTTCAACCAGCGGGGCGTAATTTGCGTCTCCCGGAGGATCCCAGAGAGAAACAGTCGCGCCGAACTTCAACAGAGGAGAAGTCTGCAGGCCGGATGAAATTGCTATAAAGGCAATTATTAAAAACGTTCTTTTCATTTTTTCTCCTTTTTTTTCTAAAAAATTCTACTGAACTGTCGGAGGCGGAGGCGGGGGCGGAGGTGTCTGCTGTTGAGGAGTCTGCTGCTGGAGGTATATGTTTGTTCCCTGAGATCCTTGTGCGTTGTAAGGTTTCCCGTAAAGTCTCATCTTATAATCTTCGAGCTCCTTTTCTATCGGCCATTTTGAAAAGGCAAGAACCAGCGAGAATATGAGCAGTACGATATGCCCTATTCCGGGCAACAGAATGAAAAGGCTTAAAGCTCCTGAATAACCTGTTTTAGAGAAAATTCTCCACAAAACAATTATCTGGAAGACGAAAACAGCTACATAAACAAGAGCAATTACCAATATCCATATAATACCCAGCGCCATGAAAGTCCCGGCCAAACCTTCCGTTTCGTAATCATAATTACCCGTTGACGAGTACTGAGACAAAAGAGACATTAAAAAAGGGTACACTATTACCTCCTTTGCGGCGTCAATTTATACCATCCGACATCGCGGTTATTATCATCCATTGAAGGCGCCAAAGCAATACCCAAAAGGCGCATTCAGGTGTTTCAATTTCATGCTGTTTGGAATTGTTAATAAAAACCGGATTCGCGATGTTGACGCAAAAATTACATGAGATAAAAAATCAGTTTTGATCCAGATTCTTTTTTCTTAGATCCCTCTGTTTTCTTCCTATGACAGCGATGTGAAAGATTACGCACTCGAAAAAATCCGAAATGTTCTCGTCAAAATAATCCTCTGTTCCCATCACTCTCGACAGGATACCGCAGAAGACGATTTTTGTGACCAGGTCGACGCCTTTTTTGAAAAGATTTTCAGGCATCTGGCATATTATTTCGGCAAGAGAGGAAGATTGAGCATGGAAATCATCGTATATCCTGATTTTCGTTTCAGTCAGGAGTTCCAGGTTTTTTAAGTTGGTTTCGCATAATTCGTGAAGTTTTTTTCCGATAGAGCTTCTTGCTTTTACGAAACCGTCAGAATCGAGGTAATCCCCGAATTCCTCGTTGAAAAAATCAGAATAATCTCTCATGCGGTTAATTTTAACAGATATCCGTTAAAAAACAACAAAAAAAACTTTACGCGGGACATTCTCTTAAGTATAATTCAACTCGAAACTTCTGTTAAATCAAGGAGCTTTTTTGGAAGAAAATTCTGAAGTCAAAGCTGATGTAAAAAAGACCAATTATTTTTGGTTTAAAACTGCGGCTGTTTTAGAAATAATTTTAGGCGCGTTAATGTGTTTTTTTCCGCTTTCGGTTATACTCGGCGCCATGTTGATTGTGTCAGGTTCTCATCTTTTTTCAATCTCAGGCAACTCAAAACAAAAAATTAATGTTTCAGACACCAAAGATGTTGCTTTCAACATGTCGGGTCTGGAGAAATATTTTAAATATAAGACAATTGTTTATTCAATCCTTATGTTTTCTTTTGCCGGAACAGCCATTTTGACAATCCTGATTTTCAGCGCTTTAGCCGGCGCATTTTCCGGCGCTTCTTACGAATTTACTTCAGGTTTGCACAATTTCTGGCAATTCTGATGAAATTTGTCGTACTCAGGTATGGACAGCTCGGCGACGTTGTTCTCCTGGCTTCTCTTTTTGAATCTATTAAAAATCTGGGTTTTTCGTGCTTTTTTGCGACGAGAAAAAAATACGCAGAACTTTTTGAAGAAGATCCGAGGATAGACGGTATGTTTTTTTTAAAAGACGACAGACCGTCGTCGTTGTATAAGCACGCCCGCGAAATAAAGAAAATATCGCCGGACTTTATCATTGACGCCCATTTGAAGCTTCGAACATTCGCTGTCTCTTTATTGACCGGCACAAAAACCGCCAGATATGATTCCAGGAAAAAACAAAGAAGAAACTTCGTCAAAAACAAATCAAAAACTTTTACTCCTTTTTTCACTTACGAAGCTTACGCCGATACTATTAAAAAATTAGGTTTCGATGAAAAACCGGCGCCAAAACCCAGATTGCACGTGACAAATAAATCCATTGAAAAAGCAATTACAATTGCGGGCATAGGCAAAATTGCAGCGATCCATGCTCATTCCTCCCAAAAATCAAAACACCTCGACCCAAATATCATATCCGAGGCTTCAAAAAAATTGTCCGCCTGCGGATACAAAACTGTTTTACTAGGACCCAGGGATTCATTTCCTGTCTTTGCAGACAAGGACATGAGAGGCATGACGGACGATTTGTCAGACCTCAAAGCGATTCTCAGCATTTCTTCCGTTTTGATAACCAGCGATTCCGGCCCTCTGCACGTTTCCGAAGCCGTCGGCACTCCCGTATTGGCAGTCTTTTGCTCGACGTCTCCTGTTTTCGGATTCAGACCCTGGATGCCAGAATCCGATTTCCTGACATCCGGTTTAAAATGCTGTCCCTGTTCACTGCATGGGAGAAATTCCTGCCCGAGAAGAGATTTTGCCTGCACAAAATTTTACGACTCCGAAACGATTTTCAACAAAGCGAGACAAATAATTGAAAACGGCAATTTATCTCCCTAACCACCTCGGAGACGCAGTAGTCGCGTCTTCGATTGTAGGATGGATAAAAAAGGAGAGGGAATCGGACCAGTTGATACTCATCGGCAGAAAATCACTCGAAGGCATTTTTGGAAATTTCCCCGGTTCAGACTTGTTCGTGCCTGTCGAAAAAAGTAAAAAAGGGTTTTTGGAAACCGTGTCGGCTTTGAAAAGAGAACGTCCGGATGCATGTTTTGTTCTTCCAAAATCGTTTTCTTCGGCTTTAATCGCGAGACTTTCAGGCATAAAAACAAGAATAGGTTATTCTACAGACAACAGGGGTTTTCTTCTGACCGAAAAACTCGACCCTAAAAACCGTAAATCAAAACCTATGAGACATTATTATTTCCGGCTTTTCAAAAACCACTTGAAATCACCTCCCCCAACTGAAATCAGTTTCTTCGTTCCGGAACCGGACTCACGAATAGCGAAAATTCTTGAAAATGAAACCGGTTACGTTGCGGTAGATCCCGGTGCCGCCTACGGAGAGGCAAAAATGTGGGAAGACGATAAATGGATAGAGCTGATACAAAAAACGGAAAAACTGACGAAAACCGTATTAGTCGGAGTCAGAGACCTCTCGGGTTGGGAAAGAAATTTTTCCGGAACTATTAACCTTTCATCGAAAACAAAAATCGGTGATATTCCTTTTGTTCTCTCAAAATCTTCGGTACTTGTTTCTTGCGACACCGGAAGCATGCACCTGGCTGCTGCTCTCGGAGTCAGCACGGTTTCGCTTTTCGGGTCGAGCTCGCCTGTTTGGACTGCTCCATGGGGCAAAGGAAAAAGCACAGTAATTTATAAAAATCTATCCTGCAGTCCCTGCTTTAAAAAGACATGTCCCAATGGAGAAGCCCTCTGCATGAAAAGCATTTCTGTCGAAGAAGTCTATCAAGCGGTCTCGGATACACTAAAAGTTGAAGTATAGCTTCAAACAGTTTAAAATCCCGCTATGGAAAAGAAAGTCAAAAGACCCGCGGTTTTTCTCGATAGAGACGGCACAATTCTAAAACCGGTGCCGTATCTGAGGGATCCCGCTCAAACCGAACTCATAGACGGAGCACGTGATTCAATCCTTAAATTGAACGAGGCATCAGTTCTGGCTGTCGTTGTCAGCAATCAGTCCGGCATCGGCAGAGGTTTTTTTTCTTTCAAAGAGCTTTTCCAGGTCTCTGAAAAGATGGAAAAACTTCTGTTGCCCGCAAAACTCGACGGGATTTATTACGACCCGTCGTCTCCCGATCATGGATCCGGTTTCAGAAAACCTGAAAGAGGAATGATAGACTCCGCGTGTTCACTGTTCGGCATAGACACTTCCCTTTCCTGGATTGTCGGTGACGACTACTCGGACTTGATGCTTTCTCTCAAAACCGGAATCAAATTCATTCTCGTGCTGACCGGATACGGTAAAAACGTTTTGTCCCAGTCCCATGATTCAAGAAAACATTTCACAATCGCCAACGACATAGGCGAAGCGGTTCAAATCGTCCTAAATGCTTGATTTCCTCAACAAACTTCTGACCTCACATTCGCTCCACATCGGTCTTTTTTTCATAGTATCCGGTGCCGCGGCATCTTTTTTCGGTAATGCTGTATTCAAGTATTTTCTGTTTCTTGCAGGGGCCGCCTCCGGCTTGGTTTTAGGCGCTCTGGCGGGTATAAACTACTCATACAACTATACAGTAATTATTCTTCTTGGAATTTTCGGAGCGGCTGTGTTTTCGCTGACTTTTTTTCTTTACAGGACAATTGCGATTTTTTTTATAGGCTTCGCTCTGCCTCTCTTTTTGCTTGTTTCCATTTTCAGATTAAACATTGTTTTAACCGCTTCTATTTCTCTGATATCGGGTGTTCTGACGGTTCTTATGAGAAGATTCATGCTTTCCGGGTGGCTTTCTATTTCGGGGGCTCTTATGCTTTTTCTAGGCTTTTCATTTTTGCTGAAAGAACAGGCAAGCTTAACGGTCTACGGGACAGCAGCCCTGCTGATTGCAGTAATCGGTTTTTTTGTACAGATCAAAAGAAGAAAAAAGTCGAAAAAAAACAGAACTGATCCCGCTGACCAGCCGAACTCATAAAACTATTTTTACAGTTTCTTTGGCTATCATAAGCTCTTCGTTGGTCGGTACAGAAATGATTTTTACCGGACTGTCTTCTTTCGAGATTATGGCCAGTTTACCACGAACTTTGTTTTTTTCTGTGTCGAGAAAAGCGCCTATCCCTTCAAGTCCCGCGCATATCCTTTCTCTTATTTCCCATCCGTTTTCGCCTATTCCGGCAGTAAAAACGATTGCGTCAACTTTGCCAAGCGTTACAGCGTAGGCGCCTATGTATTTCCTCACCCTGTCGGCAAAAACATCAAGAGCGAGTTTCGCCCTTTCATTTCCATTTTCCTCCTCTTTTTCAATGTCTCTCATGTCGCTTGACACTCCGGAAAGACCCAGCAGGCCGCTTTTCTTATACAAAACGTTTTTAATATCCGCCGGAGTCATGTTAAGTTCTTCGACCATAGAGACTATTATGGCGGGATCGATGTCTCCTGCTCTCGTACCCATGACGACTCCGCACATCGTTCCGTAACCAAGGCTCGTGTCAATGCTTTTTCCGTTTTTCACAGCAGCTAAACTGCAGCCGTTCCCGAGATGACATGTTATTACGTTTGTCTGGTCGTATGCTTTACCGAGTGTTTCCGCCGCTTTCTGAGCGACGTATTGATGGCTTGTCCCGTGAAAACCGTACTTTCTGATTCCTCTTTTTTCGTAAAACTCGTAAGGCAAAGAATAGATGTATGCAACTTTAGGCATCGTCTGATGGAAAGCCGTGTCAAATACCGCCACATTAGGAATCTTTGGCAAAAGCTTTCTCGCGGCTTTTATTCCCAGTATATTCGCCGGATTGTGCAGTGGAGCCAAGTAAGTTGAGTTTTCAAGAGCCTCCATGACCGAGTCGTCAATCATAACTGAATGTGTAAATTTCTCGCCTCCGTGAACCACTCTGTGGCCTATTGCGTTAATCTCAGTGTAATTTTTTATGACACCATGTTTTTCATGCATGAGAAGCTTTAACATCATATCCAGGCCTGCCTGATGATCCTTGACGGGGATTTCATCTTTGTGAGAAAGTACGCCATGCTTCTTGTGAGTTATTATTCCCATCGGCAAGGAAACTCTCTCTATCAGACCCGACGCGAGGCAGTTTTCGTCGTTCGTTTCAATGAGTTGATATTTGATAGAAGAACTGCCGCTGTTTATGACAAGGACCTTCATCTTTCCTCCCGATTTATGATGTATCGAATAATTGGCAAAATTTAACCGATTTTATATTTTATCGGAATATTTTTTCAAATCAAATGATATTTTACTCTGTTTTGATGACCGCGAGCGCTTCGAGGTGAGGCGTCAAAGGAAACATGTCGAACAAAACTATTTTTTCAATTTTATAACCTGAGGAAGAAAAAACTCTCAGGTCCCTCAGAAGGGTAGGTAAACTGCAGCTCAGGTAGAATATATCTCTGCATTTTTTTTCAGTCACTTTTTTAAGTAGATTCGCATTCATTCCCGCCCTCGGGGGATCGATAATAACTGTAGAGTTTTTTCTCAGTAATTCTGAACCGATTTCTCTGTCTTCAATGTTGTAATACTTCGCTTTACCGACGCCCTTTTCATGAGCGTTGTAAACCGCGTCCATCACGGAAACAGGATTGGAATCCACTCCAATGATTTTTTTCGCAAATTTTTCCAGCTGAAGCGAAAAAAATCCGGCCCCGCAGTAAAGATCTATAAGCCAGTCGTTCTCTCTCAGATTTTCTGACAGAAATTCCAGGATTTTCATCGTAGTTTCCCTGTTTACCTGTGTGAAACTTCCGCAGGAAACTGATATGTCTTTCAAATACGAAATTGTCATTCTTTTTTTTCCACAAACCAGAAAGCAATCATTTCCGTTTTGAAAATTGTCCGAGCGTGAACAGACGGAAACTGAAGCAAATTTAATGTCGGAATGTAATTCGGGAACGAGCGTATTTTTTGGCGGTCTATGGTAAAAAACGGCTCCGTCTCCGTCTTCGTAACGGCTTATTGAAAATGCATCGATTTCAAGGCCGACTTCAGAAATATTTTTTGCAACTGTCAAAGCGTCTGTTATTTTGGAGTTGATGCAATCTTCGGCGAGACAACAGGCATCGACTGTGAAAAAATCGTCCGATTTTTTTCTGAAATATCCGGCTCCCGTCTTTTCTCCTCTTGTTCGGACAGCGAGCGTCAGCTTCGTCCTGTAATTGTATCTGATTTCAGTATCCGTTATCCTGCTCTCAATAACAGACGAAAAACCCGCCCTTTTTATTGTTTCAAAAGCGAATTCCTCTTTTATGGACTGTTCATGGCTCCTTTGAACATGCTGGTAAGAACAGCCTCCGCAGGAAAAAAAATACGGACACTTCGCTAGATCAGGATCTGAAATCCTTTTCCTGTACGAAACAATCTCGCCTCTGTCGAAATCTCTCGTTTTTTCAACTGTTCGCACGTCTACAACTTCACCCGCGACGGCGAATGGAACAAAAATCACTTTTCCTTCCATTTTTCCCAATCCCTCGCCGGAACTGACGTTTTTTACTATTTCCACTGTTTTTAGGTTCATCTCCTGAAAAGTTCCACCTTTTTTTCCGACCAGACCGTAAAATTCCCGTTTGTAATTCTCTCTCTCACTTCATTCATGAAGCGGATGTAAAACCTTATATTGTGTATTGTTCCCAACTGCCCGGCGAGTGAATCTCCCGTTTTGAAAAGATGTCTCAGGTAAGCCCTCGAGTGATTCCGGCACGTGAAACAGTCGCAATTATTTTCTATGGGTTCGAAATCGTCTTTAAACTTCGCGTTTCTTATGTTTATCTTTCCTTCGTCCATGTGGTAAAAAGTCCCGGTTCTCGCGTGTCTGGTCGGAGCGACGCAGTCGAAAATGTCTACTCCACACGAAACCGAAAACAATATGTCTTCGGGAAAACCAACTCCCATGAGATAGCGCATTTTTTCTCTCGGCAGTTTTTTAGCCGTAAAATCGACAACTTTCATTACCTCTTCCTTCGGTTCACCCACCGCGACTCCACCGACGGCATATCCGTCAAAATCGAGCTTAATTAATTTATCCAGTGATTCAAGCCTGAGATCAAGGTAGGCTCCTCCCTGGACTATCCCGAAGACCTGCTGATCCCGACAAGGGTTTTCGCGGATGAATTTTTTAGCCTCTTCTGCCCACCTGCCGGACCTTGCCGTCTGTTCTTTCAATTTACTGTAATCGGAAGGATATTCAGGACAAATATCGAGCATCATGGCGACGTCGGAGCCTATTGTTCTCTGAGAATCAATCGCGGTTTTAGGTGTGAGAAACAGAGAAGACCCGTCGATGTGGCTTTTGAACGCCACTCCCTCTTCAGTCACTTTTCTCAGTGAAGCGAGACTCATCACCTGAAATCCGCCAGAATCCGTGAAAACAGTTCCGCAGAAATTCATGAACTTGTGGATTTTCCCCGCTTTTTTGAGAACTTCAATTCCGGGTCTCAGCATTAGGTGATAGGCATTGGAAATAACGGCTTGAGCGCCCGATTCTTTCAGTTGTAAAGAATTCAAAGCCCGCACGTTGGCGTATGTCGCAACGGGCATGAAATTCGGTGTGTCCACTACGCCGTTCGGGGTTCTGAAAACACCTCTTCTGGCAAAAGAGCCGGCGTCTTCAGCCGTTACTGTAAAATCAAAAGACGCCCGGGCTCTTTCAGTTTTGTCCATTAACCGTCAGGCTCTTGATTTTCCTAACGGAGTGGGAAATCTTTTTTCCCAGTCATAAACGACTGTCGCGACTATGAAAATGGATGAATAAGTTCCGACTATTACACCCATCATGAGGACGAAAGCGAAATCCTTAATCGTAGTGGATCCGACTATAAATAGCACGAGAAGTACTACGAAAGTCGTAAAGGCGGTTATTATGGTCCTGCTCAGAGTTGCGTTTATGCTCTGATTTACAATTTCGCCGAATTCCTTGCCCTTGTTCATCTTGTTTGTTTCTCTTATTCTGTCGGAGACTATGATCGAGTCGTTTATTGAGTAGCCTATGAGAGTCAAAAGAGCGGCTATTGTAGACATGTTGAATTCAAATCCCGTGAGGGCGTATATTCCTGCGGTTACTATGACGTCGTGGATCAAAGCTATGACGGATGCAACGCCGAAACGGTATGTGAATCTTATGCTGACGTATCCGAGTATAACCGCTATCCCGAGAAGCACGACCCAAAGAGTCCTCATTTTGAGGTTGTGGCTCATTCTCGCGCCGACGTGCTCGGTTCCTGCAACGGTCACTGTGACGTCTTCGTGTCTGCTTTCTATGGCCTCTTTCAATCTCACGTCTATCGAAGTTGAAATCTCCTGCTCTCGGACTTCAGGATACGCAGCCTTTTCAAGCGAATCCCACTTGGCAGAATCGGCGAAAACCCTCAACGACAGAGCCGGATTTTCAATGTCCGAAAAAACAACAACGCTGTCGAAACCTCTGCCTGTCATTTTGTCGCTCGTTTTTACAGTTGGTTCAAGCGGCGTGGTCAGCTGGATCATATTTCCCAATCCCTCCGCCACCCGAATTCCGGTGAGGTTTCCGGAGAATTCACCTTCCATCAGATAGAGAGTTTCTCCTTCGAGAACTGCGAATCCCTTTAATTTGAAAAGGTTTGTGTCGGCCAACGCTCTAATGTCCTGAGCCAAATCCTCCTTAACAAATATGCCGAGCTTTACTTCAGATCTTCCGTATTCATCCACGAATTTTATGAGAGCGCTGTCGGCTGTTTGGATTGAGGAAGCTGTGTGGGCTGTATCTTCCGCTATGATAGGTATTCTTATTATGTATCCAGTTGAATTCTCATTCTTTGTCTCCTGAATTATACTCCTGCCTATTCCCATGCCGGACAGTATGCCCCTGATATTCGCTGTGCTGAGTTTTCCCTCGTCGACGGTCAACCTAATAATTGTTCCGCCTGTGAAATCGATTCCCTGCCTCGAATTCCAAAGAAAAACAAGAGATACAGCAGAAAGAATAAAGAGTACAACCGATATCGAATATGCGATTTTTCTTGCTTTTATGAAATTTACGTTGGGGTTTTTAAATATCTTTGTCATCTCCGGGATCCTCCTATATGCTCAGCTTCTGTGTTTTATCTTTAGTCAATAAAGTGTCGAAAATGAAGCGGCTGATAAAAACAGCCGTGAAGACGTTCGCTATGAGCCCCACGCTGAGAGTAACGGCGAATCCTCTTATCGGACCCTTCCCAAACCACCAGAGTATGAGAGCCGATAATAGAGTGGTGACATTGGCGTCGAGAATCGTAATGAAGGCTTTTGAAAACCCGGTTTCAACAGCCTTTTTTACGGACTTGTTCTGTTCAAGTTCTTCTCTGATTCTCTCGAAAATGAGTACGTTGGCGTCAACCGCCGTTCCAATAACAAGGACCAGACCTGCAATTCCGGGAAGAGTTAGCGTGAGATTGAACGCAGACAGTATGGCCAGAAGGAAAAGCATGTTGAGCACCAGGGTAAAATCCGCCACAAGGCCGCTCAACCTGTAATATACCAGCATAATTAGCATTATGAGAGCGGCGGCAATCAGCAGGCTCTTGATTCCTGTCCTTATCGAATCGGCGCCGAGGCTGGGTCCTATGACAAAACTTTCCTCGATGTCCGCTCTCGCGGGCATTCTTCCGGCCTGAAGGACTGAAGCGAGCGCTTTTGCGTCGTCGAGAGTCCCACGTCCGAGGGTAATGGTCGATTTTCCTGTCGTCGAAGCGCTGTTTACTACCGGGGCTGAAAAAACCTCGTTGTCGAGAACTATGGCTATTCTGTTCCCTATATTTTCCGAGGTGACTCTCGCCCAATCCGCTCTCGCCATGCCTCCTATTTCGAGGTCTACCCTCGGCTCTGTCTGGCTGTTGCTCGTTCCCAGCGCAGCCCTTGCCGAAACTATAGAGGCTCCGAGTATTTCAGGGACTGAACTGACCAGAAGAAGTTCTCTGTAATCTGGTATTCCGAAATCTTCGCCTTCTTCGACTACGCTCCAGAGAAGGACTTTCCCGGACGCTGAATCCGCTATGCCTTTGGATCTGGCATCTACAATCATGGAATCAAGAACTTTCCAGTCGCTTGCGCTGCATATTATACTTTGACCTCCGGGAAATGTTTTAAGAAGAGCTGAAAATCTGCCTTCGTTTTCCCTGTCGATTCTGTCTATTATGTTTCTCAGTTCCTCGGCTCTTCTCGCGACTCTGAAATCGAGAGTGGCGGTTGTACCGATCAGCTTTTTGGCGATCATTGGATCCATTTCGCCCGGCAATTCTATCACTATGTTGTTTTTTCCCTGAACTTCAATAACGGGTTCGCTTACGCCGTATTTGTCAACGCGGCTCATAAGTATCTCGACGACCTGATTGACCATGTCAGTTCCGCCTGTTCCCGAAGTGTCGACCGCGAGCAGAAAATGAGAACCTCCTTCGAGGTCCAATCCCAGCTTAATCGACCTCATTCTCAGAGGTGCATTTTCAGGCAAATATCTTTCTTCTCTGGGCAGGCTGTAATACCTGTAAGAAAATGACAACTGAAAAAGAGATATTCCGATGGCCGCTACGATTACTATTAACTTCCATAACTGACTTTTCTTCATAATAAGGGGTCCTCCCTCCTTAGAGATTTATTTGGATTAAAAATTCAATAATAAAGTCAAACATTTTACCACACGTCCTTAAACTGTCAAGGATAAACCTTACACCTAATAAAGACTCATTGGAAACTCCAGAGTTGATTTTGTGTTGACTTGATGCTTTTCAAAGTGTATATGTTACATAATTCTTGCGAAAATTCAGTTAATAATTTTTTTGAGAATTCGCGAAATTATGAAAAAAGGCGATTTAATAACAGGCGTTGTAATTTTTACCGCCGGCGTAGCGCTCAAGGCGGTCAGTTTTTTTACAAAATCCAAGTTTGTCGTCAGAGGAACAAATTTCGAAGCATTCTGGGTTTTAATCGCAATAGGAATTATAATTTTAGCGGTGTATCCGTTTCTCAGAAAAAAATAAGCAGAATAAAAAGTCCTGCTTGCAGGTTAAAAAAGGTGAGATTTAATGTTTGTGATGAATTATTTTGTAATGACTTTTAAATATTTCACAAAAATCCTGGTTCCTTTTCCTGCAAATCCCATCGCGGTCAATATATTTTTTGTATTTTTTGCCGCACTGTTGTTCATAGGATTTATGCGTTCGAAAAAATTATTATGGCTCAAGCTTTTTTTGTTCGCTTACCTTTTACTGGTTTCGGCTAAACTGATCGTCTCGGGGCTGAAAGATAATCAAAACTCCGTCATCGTTTCCGAGCTGTCTGAATACAGATCTTACGCTTCGAGGATATGCCTTTCATGCATAGGAATAGAATAACAGAAGTTTTTTTAAAATTCCGGACTCTCATTGGAGTGATTTCTTTCGCCGCCTTTAACAGCTATTTCAAAGGCTTCAGCCAGGGGATATACACGGGACCGGCAAAACGCTACTGTACACCTTTTATTAACTGCCACAGCTGCCCTTCAGCCACTTTCGCCTGTCCGGTCGGCGTCACTCAGCATGTATTTACGTATAAACATTTGACCGGAGAGATGATAATTCCTCAATTCGTCCTCGGATTTATGCTTTCTATTTCACTGATTTTCGGCAAGCTTTTCTGCGGATGGCTATGCCCTTTCGGATTGATACAAACTCTTCTGAACAGAATAAAAACAACAAAGATCAAAATACCCCATTTTGCAACTCATCTCAAATATCTGATATTCGTCGTCGCCATTGTTTTTCTTCCAGCAGTTACGGGCGAACCCTGGTTCTGCAAACTCTGCCCGGTCGGTTCTCTCGAAGCGGGAATACCTCTGATTTCATTCGGAGCCGCAAGTTCAGCATTAAGAGATCTCGCCCAATCGATGTTTTCTCTCAAGCTTTCCATACTGTTGTTAACCCTCGTTTTTTCCATTTACGCCAAAAGACCTTTCTGCAGACTGGCGTGTCCGGTGGGAGCAGTTTTTTCATTTTTCGGGCGTTTCAGTCTTGTCAGGGTCAGGCTGAGCAAAGACGCCTGCACTTCCTGCGGACTGTGCGAAAAAGTATGCCACATCGAATTGCCCATTGAAAAAGCCGTCGTGTCTGGCAATTGTTTTCTGTGCGGAGAATGCGTGAAGGTGTGCAAAAAAAACGCTCTCAATTTCGGCTTGAACGAGAACTTCGAATTTTTGTTTAAAAAGATATTTCAGGCTGTCGGCGGCAAGAAAAGAAATATTGAATAAAATAAGAAAACCTTTATTTTTTCTGGTGCTTCAGACCGCGGCTTTTTTGTTACAGCCGTCGTTTCCTATAAACTCACAGACAACTGATTTTAATTCCCGCATTGGCGGCATGATGAGAGATTACGTTTACAGAAACATGACGAAACTCCGATTCAGGCAGACTATACTGCCGGACAGGGGAATGCTGATCGAAGAGGCTTATTACGATTCCCTATCCCTGTGGACGGAAAATATTATCTCAGTAAAAGATTACAAAGCTTATGCCTATTCTTCGACACTGAAAAACAAACTGGCAGATTACACAATGAGCTTTCTCCAGCAGCAGCAGACCCTCTCCAATCAAGGTCTGATACCTGACATCGATCTTCCCATAAGAATACCTCGCGCGATTGCCGGTTTCATCGGCCAGGGAGGCAATCTGAAAATCAGCGGGTCCCAGCGAATCCAGTTCGGAGGAAGCCAGTCCACCGATCTCAACGCCATACAGACCGAATACACACAGAACGATTTCCTTCCGGAACTTGAGATGAAACAACAACTGAACGTCAACCTCCAGGGCACGATCGGAGAAAAGATTAACGTTTTTGTCGATCACAACAGTGAAGCTCAGGCGGATCTGAAAAACAAAATAAGACTGCAATACAGGGGTGAGCAGGACGAAATAATTCACCTGATAGAAATGGGGCACACTCAGCTATCGCTTCCCGGCACTGAACTGATTGGAATGCCGCCGATCCAGATGGGTCTTTTCGGAATAAAATCAGAAATGCAGGTAGCCGGAATAAATATCACTGCAATAGCAACAAAGGAAGAGGGAAAAGCTGAACGTCGTACTTTCGTGGGCAGAGCTTCCGTCGACACCCTAGTACTCTGGGACACTGATTACATCAGAAGGCAATACTTCTGGTTAGGCCGGCCGGGTGATTCTTTGGGCGACATAAATCCATACGACTCAATAACAAAGCTTATTGTTTGGGTTGACGACAACAACGGAACAAACAACGCCTTGACCGGCGCCATAAAAGGCAGACTTCGCTTTTACACGGCTTCTCCTTATCCTGACACTGTCATGTCACTCGGATATTTCGATCCTCAGGAAGCGGGCTCAGACAATTTTTATATTTTCAATTATCAAAGCAAAACTCTGGAACTCAGGATTCCTTTGGATCAGAATTACGCTCTCGGAGTGTGTTATGTCATTAACAGAAGAAATGTTCCCGGCGGTCAGGTTTACAGAGTAGACACCGTAGGTACGGTTCAGGACCAATACGACACATCTCAGACCATCGACATAAAAGTATTAAAACCGATAGTCGAAAGGACATATTATCCAACCTGGGATTTGCAGATAAGAAACAGATATTCACTCAGGTCCACGGCGATTGTCCCAGGCAGTTTCGAGCTGAAAATTTTCAAACATAATACTGGTTCAGGTATTGACGAAGAAACACAGGGCGCCACTACTTATTTGAGACTGCTCGGTCTGGACGACGATGACAACGGATACATTGACGACGGATACATAGATTACGACAGGGGATTTATCGCTTTTCCCGACTCTCTTCAAAAGCCCTTCGCGAGCGCGGCACTACTTGACCCGGATTCGATAATTTACGACACGACCTCTACAAACGTCGGAAGAAAATACAAACTGGTCTTGTCTTACAAGGGAATAAGATCTGTGTTTTCCCTGGGAGCGATGAACATACTCGAAGGTTCCGAAGTCGTAACCATCAACGGAGAAAGACTTGTGAGGAACGTCGATTACACAATAGATTACGACATCGGGATAATCACGTTCATAACCGACAAGGTCAACGACGTAAACGCTGTGGTAAATATAGATTTTCAATACGCCCCTTTCATAAGCCTCGCAGACAAATCTCTACTCGGTGTCAGGTTCAATTACAGCATATCCCCGGCCATAAACATTGGCGCGACAACTATGTACCGCAGTATAAGCACAAAAGAAGAACACCCTCAACTCGGAAACGAACCGAGAAACATCACAATGGCTACTATGGACGCCAATCTGACGTTCAGCCCTTCTTTTATGACCAAAGCCGTCGATATTTTGCCGTTTATCACTTCTACCGTTCCGTCCAATCTTTCCATAAGAGGCGCCGTCGCGTTTTCCATGCCTAATCCCAACACTAAGGGATTTGTCTATCTCGACGATATGGATGGAAACAAAATGTCGCTGAATCTCGGTGTCAGCAGAGCAAACTGGCATTTTGGAAGCATACCCGACGAAATAATAAACAACTCGCCTGTTTACCTTGACACGGCGGATCTTGGACATATTTACTGGTACAGCCCTAACGACTGGTTCACAAAAGGCCATTTATATCCCAATCTTCCCGAACAGGAGAGAAACGACAACATTCAGGTTCTCAGTCTCGTAATCGAACCGAGGAATCAGTCCCCGGCCTCGTTCGTATCCATTCAGCAGTGTATATCAAAGACGGGAGCCGACTTGTCTCAGTTCAGATATCTCGAAGTGTGGGTATACGGAGACGGGGGCAGAGTTAACATCGACCTCGGTTACAGTATAACGGAGGACGTCGCTAGAAGAACCGGAGTTTCGGATTCGATTGCCGGCTGGAACGGGATTCTCAACACCGAAGATAAAAACAGAAACGGCGTTCTCGACATAGGCGAAGATTTCGGTCTGGACGGCATCGAAGGCGTAGACGCCAATCATGTTCCCGGCGACGAATGGAACGACGATTACCCTGACGACGTAAACTCTTCCACTTACAGACAGCTCAAGGGAACAGAGGGCAATAAAATACTTGACACCGAAGATCTGAACGGCGACGGAATACTAAATCTCTCGCGCGACTACGTCGAATATTCGTTTTCTCCCGGCGACACTTCTTTTCTTGACATAGACAGAGGAAACGGCTGGAGACTATACAAAATCCCTCTTCACGACAGCGGTATAGGAACTGTCGTCGGTTATCCGGACTGGGAAAGAGTGCGATACGCCAGAATCTGGATCGACAGCTTTACTACAAACACAGACTCGCTGGTTTTCGGCGGGATTTCAGTGTCCGGCAACAGATGGAAAAGAAACGACGTTTTTTCTGTGGATTCCGCCGCGGTAATTCTTCCTGAAGAGTTCTTCGAAGTCACCACGAGAAACAATTACGACGACCCGAATTACACGCCTCCGTTCGACCCGGGCAGAGACAATTACGGAAACACAAAAAAAGAACAATCCCTCGCTTTTGTCATTAGGAATCTCGGTTACAACAGATCAGCCAGTTGCTATTATTCAACCGTACTCGAAGATAATTACAACAACTACAGAAAAATGCTCGTTTACGTTCACGGAGAAGGACAGAACGGGTATTTTTCAATTAAATTCGGCGGGGACACGCTTTCCTACTACGAATACCGCACGCCTGTTCCGAATGGGTGGCAGGAGCTTTCGATTGAGTTCGATGAATTCATAGAATTGAAAAAAACCATCGAAGGAGACACCTCCGGGACTTGGAATTCCGGAAATTATTTCGTCACGACATACGGAGCTAACAAACCTTCCCTTACAAAAATAAACAGGACATCCATTAGCATTGTCAGCCAGAATCAAACGGCCGGCCTTGGCGGTGAGATATGGATAGATGACCTTCGGCTGATCTCTCCTTACCGTGAGAGAGGCATGGCCGCGAACGTCAACGTCGGGATGTCTTTCGGAGATGTCTTGACTGTAAACCTTGCCGGTTACCAGTATGGCGCCGACTATCAGAGAATTACAGAGGAAAGAGGCAGCGGCTCGACCTCGACGAATTATTCCGGAATAGCTATTTTTCAGGGCGGAAAATTTTTACCTTCAAGATGGATGTTGTCGCTTCCCTTCACCGCCTCTTACTCGAAAACCAACAGTCTCCCCAAATTCTATCCCGGATCGGACATAAGACTCAATCCGGATGAATCAAACGACAAATCTTCATCGTCGGAAACGCGTCACTACTCTTTTGCTTTTTCAAAATCCGGCAGAACGCTAAATCTTCTTGCCTCTCTGGTAATTGATCATTCAAGGTTTAATTACTCATGGACAAATGTGAACAATCTGAGTTACAACAGAGCGGATTCGTCCTGGGTAAAAACGGCTACTTACTCCTGGTCGCACAACCCTTCAATTAAAACAATAAAATTCGCCGGACAGGAAATCGGAACGTTCTTCAACAACATAAGTTTTACCTCCACATATTCCTACACAAAAGTCGCGTCTCATCTGATTCCGGATACGTCGGGACAGCTTCTGCAAAATCTTCTTCAGAGAAATCTGAATTCCACTATGACCCTCGGATACAATCTTTTAAAACCGCTTAATCTGACTTATTCAATCTCCCAGAACAGAGACATTGAAATATCGGAATATTTTCTCGGGAGACAGATATTGAAAACTCAGAGAGTTTCAGCCAGATACACACCTCTTCCTCTTCCTTTTATAAGACCTACAGTATCCTTTGAAACAAATTATTCGGAAGATTCCCGCCCCGAATTGATTATGACATACGATACTACCGACATTTTCAACGTTTCAAACACCAACACTCTTTCTTTCAACACTTCTATAAGTTTTGTACAACCCCTGGAATTCGTAGGAAAAATAAGGGACGAAAATCGCGATTCATCTGCAACAGTCGGATCTCCGCACTGGTTGTTGATGAACATCGGGCGGTTGGGCCGCAACATAAATCCTTTAAGTTTAACTGTTTCACGAACGAGGACGACCCGTCTTTACAGACTTACCGGCATCCCTGACTGGCAGTACCAACTTGGACTCGTCGAAAACATCGACTCCGAAAAAACGGGTAAATATATATCTCCCAACGATTATTTCGGCTGGACCTATGGTTTTACAGGCAATTCCGGCCTCAGTTTTCCCAATCTGACAACGGGTGTTCATTTTGCCTGGTCAAGAAATTTCGGCGGCAATATAGGAAACATGACTTACACTGAATCGACCACATGGCCGCGTTTAACAGTCAGTCTTTTAAATTTGCAAAAACTGCTCAAACTGAAAGCCATAGAAAGTTCAACCGTTTCAACCGGCTTTTCGACCACGAAGACAAAATCGGGGCCAGAAGATCAGGAACCTACGAGAACAACTTTGGGGATAGATCTGTCGCCTTTGTTGTCTTTGCAAGTAAGATGGAAAAACGGATTTCTTACTAATTTCTCGACGACAAAAACACAGACCGACATAGACAACATAGGCGTCATTAAAACCTACCTCAGACAGGAAAACAATTCGTATTCAGCGACGGTTGGTTACAGTTTCTCAGCCCCGGGAGGTCTGCCGTTTTTCGGCAGGACGCTCAAGTTCAACAGCCTGATGACCTTTTCACTCGCTTATAATTACAATACGGCAAAAGAACTTTACAGGACCTCCGGAGAGATAATTTCATTCAGATCCAATTACACGATCTCTCCCATGGCTTCTTATAATTTTTCTCAGAACGTCACGGGAGGAATGAACGGCACTTACTCCATCAACGAAGACAGGCAAACGGGAAGAAAAATCAGGAACGTCGGAGTTAATCTTTGGGCTGAATTCAGATTCTGACAAATCAAATGAAAACTTCCCGAAGATTCTGCACTCTTCTTTTTGTTGATATCGTCGGATTTTCATCAATTGCCGAGAAAAACGATCCCGAAAAAGTAAAAAAAATTCTTGAGTCAGTTTTCTGTAAAACAGACTCCATAGCCAAAAACTTCGGAGGAAATCTTTATCAGGTTGTCGGCGATCAGATAGTTTTTTCGTTTGGAGTTCCTTCGTCTCTTGAAAACCAGGACGAAAGAGCCGTTTTTACAGCTTTTTCTATTTTTAAATCCTCTGGCACTCTTACCTCTGAATCGGGTATTCCGATCTCTTTTCACATAGGCATACACTCCGGTAATGTTCTGTGCGGTCACATTGAAGTAAACGGAGTTTCATCGTTTTCTATCGTAGGCGACGCCATTAACGTTGCCAGCAGATTACAGCAAATATGTCCTAAAAATAACATATACGTCAGCGAAAGAGTCGTTGAAGCGACTTCTCACCAGTTCAATTATCGTTTAATCGGTGACATTAAATTCAAAGGGAAAAAAAGAGGTGTATGCGTGTATAAATTTCTTTCGGTGAAAACTGAAAGGAAAAGCAGAAGGGGTGTCAAATGGACTCAAGTGCCTTTTGTCGGCAGGGAAACGGAAACTCTTTCGGTTTGCAATTACTTCAAAAAGAAAAACGATAAACACCGATTATTACTCGTCACGGGCGAGCCGGGAGTCGGAAAAACCAGATTCGTCGAAGAATTCATTTACAACCATATAAAAGAATCTGAAAGCATTAAAACAAGAACTCTTCCGTACGGTGCGGACAGTTTCTACAGCGTAAAATCCTTCGTTGAAAATATGCTTCCGGGAATACCTTTCGGTTCAACGAATATAAAAGACAATGAAAAGACAGAGGCATTTTTAAAAAGTGAAGGCATTTTTTACTACAAGCTTGCCGCCGAAACGTTCAAGGATTTTTTTTCTGGAATACAAAAAATCAACACCGAAAGACCCAAAATCAGGTTCCTGCTGAAAACACTCGCAGAATTGACCAACAACAGATTAAACAAATCTCCGGGAATAAAATTTGTTTTGGTTTTTGAAGACCTTCATTGGGCGAGAAAACCACTGCTCGACATGATTGACACTTTCATAAGGGAACTTCCGCCGAACAGAGTCATTTTCATACTGGTCGCTCGCTCGATACAAGACGTTGAAATACTCAGAGAATACAGGGATAAATTTGAAAGAATTTCAAATTTGCATGAAATGAACCTGAAACCTCTGAAAAAAGAGCAATCCGATTCATTGATTTCTTTTATTCTCAACATAGAAAACATACCTCCTGTTTTGAAAGATAAAATCATCAAATACAGTCAGGGAAACCCTCTGTTTTTGGAAGAAATAACGAAAATGCTCGTCGAAAAAGGTATTGTGTGGAAGGAAAATAACACATGGAAAGGCAGACCTTCCGCCGATTTTGAAGTACCGCAATCCGTTGGTGAGATCATTTTGAGTCGTTTTGACATGTTGGACGAGAAATCAAAAATATTTCTCGAAACCGCATCAGCAGTCGGTTATGCGTTCGATCAAAACCTGGCCTCTTTCATTTCGGGAATTTCTGACAAGGAGACAATTTTTAAAACGGTAGGTAGGAATTTTATATCAAAAAACGACGAAGGCGCATTCATTTTCAATCATATACTCATAAGAGATTCAATATACGCCAGTCTTACAAACGAAGAAAAAACGAATTTACACGGAAGGATTTTCAGTTTTCTTGAAAAATCACTTTCAAATGAAATTTCCAACGCTCATATGCTGGCTCACCACGCTGAAGCATCAGGGAACTTGAAGGATGCATTCCGTTATTATCTTTTTTCGGCGCATTACGACGAAAAACGCTATTCCTTTCATCACTCAATAGAGTATCTCGATAAATGTTCAGACATAACTGAAAACAGACATTTCGCTCCTCAGAAAACTATTTACTTCGATTTTCTCATGACATCGGGAAGACTTCTCGGTTTCAGCGGAAACCATCAAAGATCCCTTCGATTTTTTGAAAAAGCCAGGTCTCTTCCTCTTAATCATTCCGAGAAAATAACATATTTTTTGGAGTTATCCAGTCAGCTTGTGAGGATGAGCCGATTTACTGAAGCACGGAATTGCCTGAAAAAAGCGCTTATCCTTGCGAAAAAATTAAAACGCAGTAAACTGCAGAATACATTCTTTTTCAGGATTTTCATGAACAAAGCGGATGTGCTTTATTTTTTTGGAGACATAAACGGCTCTCACGAGTATCTTTTAAAAGCGGAAAAATTTATTTCCCGAAAGGACGATTCAGATACTATTTCATTAAGAGGTAAACTGGCCGATATTCTCAATGAAAAAGACGAGCCTTTGAAAGCTTTGAAAATTCGTCTTGAAATCGAAAAAAAAGCCTCGAAAAAGAGACTGCTCTCCATCCTATCGACTAACTACAACAACCTCGGAGTAATTTACGACAGCCTAGGGAAACCTCAAAAAGCCCTTTTGGCGTATGAAAAATCGAACGACATAGATCGTAAAACAGGCTACGCGCTCGGCGAAGCAATCTCGTCCTACAACATCTCAACTTATTACACTGAATTCGGAAAAAACAGTGAAGCCATAAAATGGCTGGAAACATATCACAAAATTAACCTGAAGATCGAAAACAAAATAGGAGAAGGATACTACAACCTCGGTTTGGCGGAAGTAAAATACAACAAAAACGAGATAACGGCTTCAATAAACCACCTGATTGAGTCAATGAAGATTTTCAGCGAAATTAAAAGCTTAAATATGCATTTTTATATTCTTCAGATACTTTTACTAAGATCTGCTGAAATCGAAAACTCCAAATTAGCCGAGGATTACAAATGCGATTTCGAACGACTGTTCAGTAAATTAAAAAATGAAGGTCTTCCCGGAATCATTTTAAATCACTGCATAGTCTCTACTTTTTTAGCTCAGAAGTTCGGAAACGGCAGAATATTTTCATCCTCCCTAAAAAGGCTTGAAAAACAACTCGATTCGGACGATAAATGGCCTGAAGACTTAGCAAGTCTTGCATTTTTACTCGCAATTTTTCCAAAACACGGCAAACATTACGAAAGAACTGCTGAAGAATGCAAAAAGATTATAAACAGGTACGATAAAGTTTTCAGAACCGAAGATGCCAAAAATGCCTTCAGAAAAAGAAGAACCGTTAGTCAGATCATCTCATGTCTGAAATAGATCCGGTATCTTTATCTTTCAAATTTTCCGTTTTGACAATATAATTGAATTATCATGGATCCGCAGTATTATTCTTATATTCTAAAACTGACTGTCGCCTCCTTGCTAGGAGCTCTCATAGGCATTGAAAGAGACGTCCACGGCAGAGCGGCTGGACTCAGAACCCATATTCTCGTCTGCCTGGGTTCGGCGCTTTTCATGATAATATCTATTGAAACGGCTTTAAATCCGGTTTTTAAAGGGACAGCAGATCCAGGAAGGATCGCCGCTCAGATACTCACCGGAATAGGTTTTATCGGTGCCGGAACGATACTCAAAGAGGGTTTCAACGTCAGAGGGCTTACGACAGCCGCGTCTTTGTGGGTAACTGCAGGCATAGGAATGGCCGTCGCTTCGGGTTATTTTTTTATCGCTCTTTATTCAACCGCTTTGGCGGTTATAACTCTTATGTTTATTCACCTGTTGGAAAAAAACTTTACCAAGGACACTTACAGATTTTTGATTGTCGAAGCAGATGATTCTTTTGATCCTACGGTCCTTATAGATCTTCTAAAAAAACATAAGATTAAAATCATAACTTTCAGCATGAAAAAAGATTATGTCGAAAAAACAGTGCGCTTGAAAATATACGCGAAACTTTTTCAAAGCGGACCGGCAGACAAACTTTCTCACGAAATACTGAAAGAGCTTGAAACACCCGAAAACACCATCAGATCCGTTAGATGGGATCATCAGATATAAAATCCGCTTTTGCGGCAACAGGCATTCTGCGTCCTGATCCGAAGGCTTTTTCCGTAATTTTTAGTCCGAGAGCCGCTTGCTGTCTTTTATACTCATTCTGAAAAACTTTTTTTATGACCCACTCGACGGTTTCTTTTTTAAAACCGCTTTTAACTATTTGTCCGGCGGTAAAATTTTCTTCTATGAACAATTCTAAAATTCTGTCCAGAATATCATATGGCGGCAGGGTGTCCTGATCTTTCTGATTATATCTCAGTTCCGCAGAAGGGGCTTTTTTAATTGTGTTCATCGGTATTTTTTCACTGTTTTTGTTTATGTAATCTGCGAGTTTGTAGACCGTCGTTTTCGGTACATCAGATAATACAGCAAGCCCGCCGCTCATGTCTCCGTATAGCGTGCAGTAGCCCACTGCCATTTCGCTTTTGTTTCCGGTCGAAAGGACAATTGATCCGAACTTATTTGACAACGCCATGAGTATGTTGCCTCTTATCCTCGCCTGAATATTTTCTTCAGAAGAGTCAAAAGGCCTGTTCTCAAAATGCTTTTTCAAACACGCTACATACGACTCATATATTCCATCAATATCTATGTTTAAAAGCTTTATGCCGAGATTTGAGGCAAGTTTTACCGAGTCTCCCACGCTTCCATCAGAAGAAAATCTCGACGGCATTGTTATACCCGTAACATTTTCCTTTCCGAGAGCATCGACGGCTACACAGGCGGTGACTGCCGAATCTATGCCTCCTGAAAGACCGACCAGCGCTTTTTTAAAACCGCATTTAATAAAATAGTCTTTAACGCCGAGAGAGAGTGCTTTGAATATGCTCACCGTTTCATCCGGACTGTCCCAAACAGAATTAAATCCGGTTTCTCCGGTATCAATTACAGCTATCTCTTCTCTGAAAGACTGCAATGAAACCACTGTTTTGGCTTTTTCTGAAAGAGCAAAGCTGTCTCCGTCGAATATCAATTCGTCATTCGCTCCAACCTGATTCAGATAGACAAGAAACACTCCGTATTTTTCGGCAATGTTACCGAACAAACTCTTTCTTTTTTTTTGTTTGCCCACCGAAAAAGGCGACGCGGAAATGTTTATGATGATCTTCGCGCTCTTTTTACACAGTTCGTCCACAGGATTTCTTTCGTAAGGTGTATTTCCTCCCCAGAAATCCGGATCCGACCAAGCGTCTTCGCAAATGGTCAATCCTATTTTTGTTTTTTTGAAAACAAATGTTTCCGACGCGCCGGATGAATCAAAATATCTGCCTTCGTCGAAAATGTCATAATAAGGCAGGAGTGTTTTGGGCTGACTGAAAATAATTTCCCCGTTTAAAAGCACAAGAGCCGAATTATAAAGACCTTTTCCAGTCCTTTTAGGGTTTCTCTGAACCGAACCGACGACAATCGCAGTTGAAGGGGCACATCTGGACAAATTGTGATATTTTTCGTTATATCTTTCAGCTCTGTCAATAAACCATTTTTGCTCCAAAAGATCTTTTGGAGGGTATCCCGTAACAAACAGTTCGGAAAACACAACAATGTCGGCTTTTTTTTCGACAGCGGTCTCGATAGTCTTCCTGGCCTTTTCGAAATTACCGGAAAAATCCCCCACCGTGGTGTTAAGTTGAGCCATGCAGATTTTCATAGATTTTATATATCAACTCTCTTCCAGTTTGACAACATTCCAACTGATATTCCGGCATAAACGGCGAAGTCTTTTTCGTCCGTAACAGGACACAGAAATCCGTAAAAACCGGCCTCACAGGCTGCAAAACTCTGATACCAGAGCGATTTTTCAAAACCGACGGACAAACCGAAAGTGACCGCGTATTCTTTTTTACCGTCGAAACTCGCCATTGAAAAAATACTTGTCCGCGAGTTAACATATAAACAAGCCGGGTACTGAAAAAATCCCTGTTTCGGTACGACTATTATTCTTCCTTCACCTGATTCATTTTGATCGGACCTGGGAACTTTTCCGAGGGGGAATGCCATGTATATGGAAAAAGGTAAAACTGAAACGGTAAAAGCCTCTTTTATTTCTCCTCCGCCGTTGTCAATTCTGTTCAAATCGACGAATCCCAATCCTTTTCCGAATTTATATTTCAGACTTCCCGTCGATATTTCGAAGAAAGAAAGTCTCGAATAATTTTTACAAAGAGCGAATTCGGCGACTTTGAAGCGTCTCCAGCTGTCGTAACTTTCGTATGGATCATCAGCGCTCAATGCAGGGACGCAGTCGCTCAAAATGAACGTCTTGATTGTAAAAGCTGTCAATGCAAAAACAAAGTGTTTCCCAATCATTTGAAAAGCTCACCCGTGGAATAATACCAAACTACCATGTCGAGGTGCGCTGGAGGTACAGATATTTTTTTTGAATATTTTATGTATAGTTTTTCTATTTCGCAATACTTTTTCAAAGTCAGATTTTTTGGGATTTCATTTATTACTTTCAATTGCTCAAGAAATCTCAGAACGTGTCTGTCAAGAATGGCAAAGTTTTCCCCTCTTCCCGTGTTCCTCATGAAATGGCTAGCTTCTTTCAACCCCATGCCTTTGACTCGTTTTACGATCTCGATTCTCATCTCAAAGTCGTCATCGATTTCCAAAATGCCGCTCAATCGGGATTCTTTCAGGAGTTGTCTCGCCAGCACAATATTTTCCGCCTTGCAGTTGTGAAAACGCGTCTTCAGTTTCAGCACTTCCGATATTTCCTTTGAATTTCCTTTCAGGATCAGGTCTCTTTTTTCGAGTTCAAGAACAGCTCTCCAGCAGTTTTTGGCGTTTGACTGAGGCGTCAGAATACAGAAGCACAATTCCCTGAAAACATCCTCTTCGGTGCCGGCGCCTATTTTTCTGAAATCTTCGAACCGTTTTTCTATTTCAGATTTAATTTCACAGTAAATTTTTTTCAAACAATCTTCCGATATCATCTTCCTCATAAAAAAAAAGCCGCTTCGAAAAGCGGCTTTTTTAAAAAAGTCTTCAATTACATTATCTGATAGCCGACACCGGCACAGATGACCTGATTTTTCGCTTCCCATTGTACGCTGTTGATTTCTTTTTGAATATTAGTCAAGCCGTGAACATACCTGACTTCAAAAAGGAACTGCTGATATGAAGCCTCGGCTCCTAAAGCCGCTCCGAGATCTAACGTGTTTATGTCATCGTAATCTCCGTCTGTACTGACTCCATTGGCTTCATACTCCCATGTGGCTCCGACGTTAATTCCCATGTCGACTCCGCCTAAAAATGAAAGTCCAAATGTGAGATTCGGGACGTTTAACCTGAGAAGAATAGGGATGTTGATGTAATTCAAAGTAGAAGATCCGGAGACGTTGTTCTCGTCGTACTTGGTGCCTTTCTGTGTGAAGAGAAGTTCGCCCTGAACGGCCATCATGGGACTGAAACTGTAGTTGGCGTAAGCTCCGCCGTAAAATCCGGGCTTCCAACCGCTAGTGCTGTCTCCTACGTCTTCACCGTAAACATTAGCGAGAGCGAGACCTGCTTTTACGCCGAAGTGAATAGGAAGAGCCAACTGCGAAAATGCCGCCGCCGAAAACGCGGTCAGAACGATAGCCATTAGCATCAATTTTTTCATTTTGCCTCCTGTTTTTCACTAAGTTAAATGAAATCTATAACACAAATTGTTGAAGTGTCAAGCAGATTTTATACGCTACAGGATGTATTTTGGAAATAAAGATATAAATAAAAAACCTCGGCGGCGTCCTACTCTCCCACAGCGTTGCCACTGAAGTACCATCAGCGCTGGAAGGCTTAACTACCGTGTTCGGAATGGGAACGGG